>JAFYTT010000376.1 GCA_017558715.1 Clostridia bacterium
AAAACCGAATAACGACAGCGGATGTCCCATTGTCTCCGGGGCATCCGTTGTAACCGTTTATGCACGTTGTCGTTTGGTCAGCAATTCGAGAACTTCCCCGCGAATCCCGCCGAGTGCTGTCAATGCGGCAAGATATGTCAGCGCGGCAAGCAATATCGAAAGTAAGGTACAACAGGTTTGCGGCAGATGCAGACAGAGAAGGTAATACGCCGCACGTGCAGTGACCGCGCATAAAATTGCCGCCGACGCAGGACGCCACATCATTACAAACAGCTTCTGCGGCGCACCCGTTTTCTGCAATACAAACCAAAGTGCCGTTACCGTCATCGCGGCATAACACAGAACAGTGGATATCGGCGAACCCATAATGGCAATTTCCCTGTTTCCTGTAAGAACCCACCCGGAGATCAGCTTCACTGCGGCCCCCATCAGAATCGCATACAAAGCATACCGCGCTTCCCCGATGGCCTGCAATATCGCATTGCACATCGCAAACATCGACAAAAACAGAACCGCCGGTGCCAATGCCGCAAGCAGCGATGCACCTGTCGCGGCAAGGTCTTCCCGATAAAACAGCCGCAGAATCTGTTCTGCCATCAGACACATTCCTGCACTGCACGGAAACGCGATCATTGCCGTCAGGGAAAATGCGGATGTCACGATCCGCTGACATTCTGCCTGCTTCCCGCGTGCGGCGGCAATGACGGGGATCAGCGCTGTTGTCAGAGGATAAATCAGAATCGGCGGAAGATTGAACATCGGGACAGCGAGAGCGGTATAGTTTCCGTACAGACGGAGCGCCTGTGCCGCTTCCATCCCCGCACCGCACATCCGACGAATGACGATCATCGAGTCGAGCATATCACACAGCGACATAACCGATGCCGACAGCGTGACGGGAAGCGCAATCCGCCATAGCTGACCGAGCACCGTCATTCTGTCCGGCATATTCACAGATCCCTCCCCACGGATTTCATATCTGCGCACAACAAACGGGTGGGAGATCAGCATTACCGCCATTCCAAGCAGACAACCGACGGACAGTCCTGCCGCCGCATAGGATGCTACGATCGGAATCGAATATCCCATACGCATCGCATAAGCGGCAAAATACAGTCCGCAGACCATTTTTCCGCCCGCCTCTGCTACCTGTGCAATTGCCGTCGGCAGCTGACATTCCAGACCCTGATACCACCCGCGAAAGGCTGAAGCGATGCAGATACAAAACAGCGCAGGTGCAATCGCGGCAATGGACCGTGCACCGTCAGGAACCTTCTGCAGCGCGGCAAACAACGGCGCACCGAAATACATACAGAAACCGCCGCCGAGACCGAGCATAAAAAATGCGCCCAGTGTTACGTTGCGCACCCGCCGCAGGACAGCCGCACGCTCATTCCCCGACGTACCCGCCGCATACCGCGCTGTCAGTACCGCCGCCGCAACGGGAAGTCCCGCCGTTGAGATCATATAAAACCACTTATAAACGGCATACGCAAGATTGAAATACGCCATGCCGGTATCGCCGAGTGCATTGGTCAGCGGCACCTTCAGAAACAATCCGCAGACCTTGGTCAAAAGGTTGGAAACGGTCAGAAAGACGACACCGAGTACCAGCTTCCGATTCCCACACGGTTGTCCTGTACGCATAAAAAATCCCTCACGATCAGACGAAATTTCTGTTTCACGTCCGACCGCGAGGGTCAATTTTATGGATTCCGCATGAGAACCTGATCGCTCATGCTTCAGTCAAAGTAATGCTTGACGGTTTCCTTCATCTTGTGCTTGACCATTTCAATGTCCAGCGTGGTGAACTGACCGTTCTCATAGAGAATCTTACCGTCGATCATCGTCATGACAACATCGGAGGAAACCGCGCTGTGCAGAACCGCTGTCGCAGGTGTGTAGCACGGAATGTTGTTGATCGCATCGAGGTCGAGCATGATCAGATCCGCACGCGCGCCGGTACGCAGAAGTCCGCAATCGGCTCTGCCCTGTGCCGCCGCACCGTTGACAGTTGCAAGCGGAATGAAATCGGATGCCTTCATCGCATCGCAGACACGGTCGGTACCCTTCTGCAGAAG
>JAFYTT010000377.1 GCA_017558715.1 Clostridia bacterium
ACCGCGATCTGACGTTCAAGATCAAACCCATGGGCTTCAAGCATACGGGTCTGTTCCCGGAGCAGGCGGTCAACTGGGACTGGTTCTCTGACCTGATCCGAAAAGAAAAAGCACAGGGCAGGGACGTCAAGGTTCTCAACCTCTTTGCGTATACCGGCGGTGCAACGATCGCCGCGGCAAAGGCGGGTGCTGCTGTCTGTCACGTCGATGCCGCCAAGGGTATGGTCGCGCAGGCAAAGGAAAACGCCGCACTGTCGGGTCTGTCCGATGCGCCCATCCGCTATATCGTTGACGACTGCAAAAAGTTTCTGGAGCGCGAAATCCGCCGCGGCAACAAGTACGACGCGATCATCATGGACCCGCCCTCCTACGGCAGAGGTCCGAATGGCGAGGTCTGGAAGCTGGAGGACGCGATCGGCGAATTTGTCGAGCTGTCCACAAAGGTACTGTCCGTAAAGCCCCTGTTTATGCTGATCAATTCCTATACGACCGGTCTTTCGCCGTCTACGATGGCATATATTCTGAAGCTGTACATGAAGCCGTGGGGCGGGGAAGTTTCCGCGGACGAAATCGGTATTCCCGTCACCACCACAGGCGCGGAATTGCCGTGCGGATCGTCGGCGTATTGGACGAGAGGGTAAACGTGAAGTATTTGTAGGGGCGATTCACTCTTCGCCCGCCGTTTACGCACACGGCATATGCCAACAACCGATATATGGAAATCGGAAAAAACAAGATTCCCAACCCAAAATGCAACATAAGAATACTACAGATAAAAAAACCTTCAAAGGTATAAAACCATGAAAGAAAACATCATCCAAGCAAAAAACCTTTGCTTTTCCTATAAAAACGAAGACGGCGCACCGTTGCCTGTCATCAAGAACCTGACCTTCGACATCGAGCGCGGTTCGTTTGTCTCGATTCTCGGTCATAACGGCTCGGGCAAGTCTACCTTGGCAAAGCTGCTCAATCTCGTATTGACACCCGATTCCGGCGAGCTTACCGTCGGCGGCATCGACGTCATGCGGGAGGATCTGTCGGAGGAGGACATCTACAATCTGCGCCGCCGCATCGGCATGGTCTTCCAGAACCCCGACAACCAGCTTGTCGCAACCATCGTCGAGGAGGATATCGCGTTCGGACCCGAAAATCTCGGCATTGAACCCGAGGAAATTCGCCGTCGTGTCGATGACGCTCTGGCGGCTGTCAACATGAGCGAATTTGCACGCCATTCGCCGCACCAGCTGTCAGGCGGTCAGAAGCAGCGCGTTGCCATCGCAGGCATCATCGCCATGCTCCCCGACTGCATCATCTTCGACGAATCCACCGCCATGCTCGACCCCATCGGACGCGCCGAGGTCATGGATACGATCGAAGGGCTGAACCGGGAACGCGGCATCACCGTGCTTCATATCACCCATTACATGGACGAGGCTGTCCGTGCCGACCGCGTCATGGTCGTTGACCACGGCGAAATTCTGCTCGACGGCACACCCGAGGCAGTCTTCTCCCATGTGGAACAGCTTAAAGCGGCAGGTCTTGACGTTCCGCAGGTCACCGCGCTGACGCACCGTCTGAAAACCGAGGCAGGCTTTGATCTGCCCGAAACCCTGCTTCATTCGGCAGATGCCGTCGAAGCGCTCAAAGCACTTTACGATCAGATCGGGGGTTAAAAGATGGAAAACACACCGAAAATATCCCTGGAAAACGTCACTTATCGCTATTCCATCGGCACGCCGTTTGAAAAGGCGGCACTGCGCGATGTCACCCTCGGCTTTGAGGGCGGCATCATCACAGGTCTGATGGGTCATACGGGCTCGGGCAAATCGACCATTGCCCAGCTGCTCAACGGTCTGCTCAAACCGACCGAAGGATGCGTTAAAATCGACGGCAAAGACATCTGGGAAGACCCCAAGAAAATCGGCGCTGTCCGTTTCCGCGTGGGTCTGGTCTTCCAGTATCCCGAATACCAGCTTTTTGAGGAAAGTGTCGAGCGCGATATCGCCTACGGTCCGCGCAATATGGGACTGGATGAAGAGGAAATCCGCCGCCGTGTCATCGATGCCGCGCGCTTTACCGGCATTTCCCCCGAAATCTTTGCAAAATCCCCGTTTGAGCTGTCGGGCGGTCAGAAGCGCCGCGTTGCGATTGCAGGCGTTATGGCAATGGACCCCGAAATTCTCGTCCTGGACGAACCCGCGGCAGGTCTTGACCCCAAGGGTCGTGCGGAAATCCTCGGCGGTATCCGTGCGTACCAGAGAGAAAAGAAAAATACGATCATCATCATCAGCCACTCGATGGAAGACATGGCAATGTACGCTGATAAGCTGATGGTGCTCGACCACGGACGTGTCAGCCGCTATGGGGATGCGCATGAGGTGTTTGCCCATGCCGAAGAACTTAAATCCGTCGGACTTTCCCGTCCGCAGATCACGAAATTCATCATGGAACTGCAGAAGGCGGGCGTTCCCGTCGAGGGCGGTATCTATTCCGTGGAGGATGCGTACAACGAAGTTCTGCGCGTCTTTGCCGAAAAGAAGAAGGGGGGTGCGGTAAATGCTCCGTGATATCACGCTCGGTCAGTATTTCCCGGGAAATTCGATTCTTCACAAGCTCGATCCCCGCATGAAGATTTTCTTAATCATCATTTACATCGTCTCCATTTTCGCCGCAAACAGCCCCGTATCGTTCGCACTTGTGCTTGCAAGCGCGTTTGTCCTGCTGTTTCTGTCCAAAATTCCCGCAAAGCTGGTGCTCGGCGGTCTGAAGGCCGTCTTTGTCATCATGGCATTCACCGCAATCATCAATATTTTCTGGACAACCGGGGAAGACTTGTGGGTGGAGGCGGGTCCCATCAAAATCTACCGTGAGGGTGTCGAGTACGCCATCTTCATGATCGTCCGCGTCGTCGCGCTGATCATCGGATCCTCGGTTCTGCTCACGTATACCACCTCTCCGATTGCGCTGACCGACGGTCTGGAACGTGTGCTGTCTCCACTCAAGGTGCTCCACGTGCCCGTTCATGAGTTTTCGATGATGATGACCATCGCCCTGCGCTTCATTCCCACGCTGATTGAAGAAACCGATAAGATCATCTCCGCACAGAAGGCGCGCGGTACCGATTTCACGGCAGGATCACTTGCCGACCGTGCAAAGGCGCTGATTCCGATCATGGTTCCGCTGTTTGTCTCCGCGTTCCACCGTGCCGATGAGCTTGCCGTGGCGATGGAATGTCGCTGTTACCGCGGCGGCGAGGGCAGAACCCGTATGACACGCCTGCACCTGCACGCAAGAGACTTTATTGTCCTCGCGGCACACATTGTGTTCCTCGGCGTTGTCATTGCAATGAACATCGTCTTCTGATATGGCGCAGGTTCTTTTGACGCTCGCTTATGATGGCACAAACTTCGCCGGCTTTCAGGTACAGAAAAACGCGCGTACCGTGCAGTCGACCGTGCAGGATGCCATCGAACGCATCTGGGGTGACCGCCTGCCCGTTGTCGGATGCAGCCGCACCGATGCAGGGGTTCACGCCCGCGACTATAAGCTGACGTTTCACGCCGTGCCGCGCCTGACCGAGGACCGGATTCCCGCCGCGCTGAACGCACATCTGCCCGACGATATCGCCGTGCTGGGTGCCGAAATCGTTCCCGATACGTTCCACGTCCGCCACGACGTTTACGAAAAAGAGTACGAATACGTCATCTGCAATACCCAAAACCGCGACCCGTTTTCCGTACACACGGCACTGCATTACCGCCGCCCGATTGATGCGGAGCTGCTTGAATGTGCCGCACAGCACTTTCTCGGTACACACGATTTCCGCGCGTTCATGGCGTCCGGCTCCGATATTGCCGATACGACCCGTACCGTGCGCTCCGTGTCGGTCACGCGCGAGGGAAGTGTTGTCAGACTGCGCATTGCCGCCGATGGGTTCTTATATAAGATGGTAAGAATTTTCGTCGGAACGATGCTCTCGGTGAATGAGGGCAAGCTCACCCCCGACGATATCCCCGCCATAATCGACAGCCGCGACCGCAAAAACGCAGGGATCACCGTACCGGCACACGGACTGTATCTGAACCGTGTGGTGTTTCGGTGAGGCTTTGGTTTGAAAACTACGGTGGTGCGCCCACAGCCGTATCCTCCTGATACAAACATCCAAAATCCCCAAGAAAGGAGCCCTTCCCATGACCGATGAAAAAACACCCGCCGAAGAGCAGGCTTCCTCGTATTATTTCAAAATCGCAAAACGCTTTCGTGTTCTGTCGTTTATCCTGCTCGGCGTGATGGTCGCGTTCATCATCACGATGTTTTCCGTCAGCCGTGACGAGATCACCGTGGAAAATCTGCGGTATTTTCTGCGGTATATCGATACCAGACAGGCAGAAAAAACGGCGACAACCGATACCATCGTCTTCGGTGATACGGAATCGATCGTCAAGTTCGGCGTGTACCGCAACGGTCTTGCCGTGATCGGACATGACCGCGTGCAGATCTTTGACCTGACAGGGGAGGAGATCCTCGATATCAACCAGTCCAACGCCGCGCCGCAGCTGCTCACCTCCGATGAATACATGATGATTTACAACATCGGCGGCACGACCTTCCAGCTGTACAATTCGCTGTCCAAGGAATATGAGGAATCGTATCCGTATCCGATCGGCTGTGCCGCACTCGGCGATACGGGCGCGTTCCTCCTCACCACCCGATCGATGGAATACCGTTCGGTCGTCCATGTGTATAATAAAAAGTTTGAGCAGATCTACCGCTGGTATTCGCCCGATAAGCACGTCATGGACGCATCCTTCCGCGACGGAGACGAGGAATTCGTCATTGCCGCACTCGGTACGCGCGATGACGGCATCTGTTATGCCGAAATCATCCTCTGTCAGACCGACCGCGAGGAAAAGCGCGCACAGTTTACCATCGAGGATGAAATCATCTACCGCGCCCGTTATACCGAAAACGGCGGTCTGGTACTCGTCGGCGGCAAGGCGGTTTACGTCTATGACAGCGAAATGAATCTGATCTCGACGGTCAGCTACGGCGGTTATACTCCCGTTATGCTTGACTCGATCGGCGAATTGACATATTTCACGCTCAATAAAAATATCGTCGGCTCCAACTATACCGTCACAGTCCTTGACAGCACGGGAACGGTTGTCTATTCCGGCGACGTACAGGGCGAAATCACCCGCGCACTGCTGCAAAACGACGCGATCTACCTGCTCTTTGACCGAACCGTCATGCGCATCAGCCTCCAGACCGGTGAGCAGATCGCAAAGGAAATCGCGCCCAACTGCATCACCGTCGAAGCACTCGATGATAAAACCCTGATGCTTTGCTATGCCGAGCAGTCGAAGGTCATCGATATTGACAGCTTCTTCTTCGGTGTCACGGCACAGGAATGATCTATATAAATAGGAAGGAAACCCAATGAATCTACACCCTTATGCGCTTGCCGTTGACCTTGTATTGATCGCGGTGTTCGCGCTGACCGTCTATCGCGCATGGAAACGCGGATTTGTCGGTGCGGTTTCGGGACTGCTGGCACTCGTCGGTGCCGCCATCGTCGCGTATCTGTTTGCCTATATTCCCGAGGGCATCCTGTTGCGCCGCGTTTTTGTCCCGTTTACCGAGGAGATTCTCGGCGAAATCGTCGAAAAAGCGATTCTGTCGGCAGGCACTGCGGCAGACGGCGGTATGGATGCGCTGTCGCAAACGCTTGCGTCGCTGACGGAATCTGCGGGGGCACTTGGTATCC
>JAFYTT010000378.1 GCA_017558715.1 Clostridia bacterium
AAGCTCAAGGAATTTGTCGGTCATACACCGGTACAGGTCGCCGCAGGTATCATTGTCGGCGTGGTCAATGCACTTGTCTGGTATTATGTCTGGTATTGACCTCATAAAAATCATGACCCCCTTTGATTGCATGTTTACAATCAAAGGGGGCAGTCTTTTATAAGCAACGATCTCAGAGGACACCGTGCGGAAGATCAGCACGCATCGGCTCTCTGCGTTCAAAGGAGGTTTCGAGTTCGAGATAACCGCCGCTCTTTGCAGCACGTTCAAAGCCGGTCAGAATTTCGAGTACATGAAGCGTCTGCATCCAGCTTTCACGCGGTGTGCGTCCCTGCTCGATGGAAGCTGCCATTTCGGCAAGACCGAGTGCACGGGAGTTTTCGGGATAATCGAACGCAAGGGAAATTTCTGTGTCACCGTTTTCGGGTGTATGCAGAATAACCGGACCGCCGAAACAGTTGGGATCAGGCACACGAAGGGTTCCCTTGGAGCCGTAAATTTCAATGATCGGCAGATGGGCACCCCAGATATCAAACGAGGTCAGAATGGAGGCAACCGCGCCCGATTCAAATTCCAGAACACCGTAATAGGAGGTTGGAACTTCTACATCAATGATCTCACCGTAATGTTCCTTGCATGTCGCTTCTCTCTTGGGGAACGGAATTGAAGTCATACCGCCGATGCGCTTGACACCGCCGAGCAGATTGATCAGCGCTGTGATATAATACGGACCCATATCCATCATCGGACCGCCGCCGTATTTATAGAAAAATTCGGGATCGGGATGCCAGGATTCGGGACCGTGACCGGTCATAAATGCGGTCGCACCGACAACGTCTCCGATAGCACCTTCATCAATGAGCTTTCGGCAGGTCTGAATACCCGCGCCGAGGAAGGTATCGGGGGCACCGCCAATCCAGAGTCCCTTCTCTTTTGCGAGTTCAACCAGCGCCTTGCCTTCTTCCCAGGATGCGCCAAGCGGCTTTTCGGAATAGACATGCTTGCCAGCCAGAAGTGCGGCACGGGAAACCTCATAATGCTCGTACGGACGAGTGATGTTAAGCACAATGTCGACCTCGGGATCGGCAAACAGCTCATGCATATCCTCGTATAATTTGGGAATGTTGTAATTCTTCACAGCATTCTCCGCACGTTCACGGATCAGATCACAAACACCGATGATCTCGATATCACGAAACCGCTTGGTGATGTTTTCAAGATAGATGCCGGAAATACATCCGACACCGACAATGCCGATTTTTTTCATTGTGATAAGCCGTAACCTTCGCAGACGCGAAAGTGTCCTTTCTTGTAAATTTTACTGATTTGGCAAGGATATAACGCTGCGCAAAACAACGAAATCTTCAAAACCCTGTAAATCCAACAGATTCCTTTTTGTATCCATTCATTGAGTTGCATGAGACCCAAACCGCCAATCAACAGATAATACACTCATATTCTATCACATGTTCTCAGCCCCGTCAAGGTGCTTTTCAGAAAAAATGTATGAACCGCTCCGCATGCGAACCTTTGACTACCGCTTATGCATCCAAATCTGCGACGATTTCAATGGTTTTGATCCCCTTGTGCTTCACACCCGCATCATCGGCAACGTAAAAATCACTGAACGCAAGCAATGCGCGATTCTCCGCTGTCGGCAAAATTGTACAGTTACAGCAGCTGCCTGCCCATTGATGGAAATTCGGTCGCGCGGGAGGATCATTGGCAAGAACGCTGCGGTCAGCGTCGGTCATGACCTCAATGGCATCCGTCCATGTGTGACCGCAGTCATAGCTTGCGTAAACGTAGATACCGGGACGTGTGATCACTGCCAGCGTCACACCGTTGTCGAGCTGCAGCAGCTGCGGAAGTGCACCGCGATCTCTGAAGAATTCCGGCTTTGACCAGGTATAGCCGTTATCTTCGGAACGGGACAGATACGTCGGTCCCCACTCCGGTGCTCCGCGGAAAACATCACAGGTGCGCAGAATACATAAAATAGATCCATCCGGCATAAACGCAAGATTCGGTTCACTAAAACCGCTCTTCAGATGCGCAAATACATCGTGTTCTTCATCCGGTTCCTTGTAGGGAATATA
This sequence comes from Clostridia bacterium, assembly GCA_017558715.1. GTDB lineage: Bacteria > Bacillota > Clostridia > Oscillospirales > CAG-272 > RGIG3925. The sequence goes on from JAFYTT010000378.1 coordinate 2,100, forward strand.
CCCGCGCAGCTGCCATGTTTCTCCGTTGTCATCCGAATGTAGGATATAAGCATTGGTTGTACCCTCATATACACCCGTGAACGGATTGGCACCGTTTCCGCGGTAGTGGGCAATAAAAAGAGAACCGTCCGGTGCCACCTTGACATCCCGGCAGGTATACAATCCTGCATTGTTCAGCATCACCGACTCCAGATCCTTGCGTGACGCATGTGACGGTGGAAAACTCACAGTTGTACGGTAGTTCCAATCGACTTCGGCATACACTTTTCCGCCCGCAATTTCTCCATGTTTCAGACGGTGGAAGCAGAATCGCTTTTCAATCATGTGGTCATGAATCGAATCAAGCCAATAAACCCGATACCGTGAACCAAAAATATCGGTATACGTTGTGATCGGGAACGGAAGCTGATTTTGATCCGCCGGTTTCTGCGGAATCAAATGATCCGTCGGCAGATGATACGTTGCGAATGACCACGGCGCATCCTTGACGCCCACCAGGCTTTCCGGTGGATTCGGCATGGAACGCAGAACATCTCCATTGGGAAGCTGTGTTCCCATCATGTCCTTGTCTGCCTTTGTCGCAGGACGCCAGCTTATCCCACCGTTCTCAGTGACAAGCCACTTACCCGCAGTATCCCCGTCCAGACATACCCAAGAATCGTCATCATCATGGATGTACATGCCGATATTGCCATTTTTCATCGGATATAATTTGGGAAATTGTACCCATCCCCATGAGAGATGTTCCATCGTATCGCCGATATAGACAACACGCTCATTTTCTTTGTATAATCGCATCGTTCATTCCCCTCTCATGCTGTTCTGCTTTCATTGTAACACACTCCATTCCATGTGTCAATAATAACAGGAGAAATCGTTCCATTTTATTTCTTTTCTTCACTGCGACAAGTCGCAACTTGGCGTATATACTTGACGAATCCGCTTTTTTGTGGTATACTTTATACATATGCAAATCATCATGTGATTCTCTGGGTGATTTGTACTCCCCTTGTGCTGCTGCATAACGTATTCACTCCCGGTCGAAACGCACAGTGCATCCAATCGCGTAATCACCGTGCATTTCCCGATAATTTCATTAAGTCTCCGTACCTCAGTAGGATAGAGGATCTGCCTCCTAAGCAATAGGTCGTTCGTCCCCAAATTGCGCATATATACTGCATATTTATCCAAATCATGAATAAGTCCCCGTACCTCAGTAGGATAGAGGGTCAGCCTCCTAAGCTGAACGTCGACGGTTCGAGACCGCCCGGGGACGCCAAATCGTGCCGAAATCGTAAGATTTTGGCACTTTTTTATCTTTTGGAATCAATCATGTGTATTGTATCATTTGGGTTGATATTGTCTTGCTCTGAATATAAAATGTATATTTGCTAATCGGACTCGAACAGTTTTTAGCGTTTTGCTAATGATTTCGATTCTTTTGCTAATAGATGATTAGCTGTTGGCCTTTACTCCGTTTGCTATCAAAGCCGCGAGCGTGTTTGCAAGTTCGGGGTTCTTCTGAATCTGATCAATCAGTGACGCGAGATCAAGTGTCTGTGATTGTGATCCCTGAGGAGGTGTTTCCGCATTTTGCGCAGCATCCGGATTTCTGACATTTCGCAAATCTCGTGTTCCATAAAAAGCAGTCTCAAATTTTTGCGCGTTTATCTTACGGTCTTCATCGAGGATATGCGCGTAAATATCGGTAATCATATCAATCTGTGCATGACCGGTATCCCCTTGTGTCGCCTTGAGATCTCCATGATTAAGTTTGAGCTTGTATGTGGTACTTGAATGACGAAGCGAATGAAAAACTACATTGGGAAGGTTGGCTTTTTTCTTCAGTTTTTCAAACTCTTTTGCAATGATCCGGTTTTCACACGGTCTTCCATTTGGAAGTGCAAGAACGAGATTATAATCCTGATATTCCTCACCAAGATATTCTTTCAGTTCATTCTGCGCTTTCTGCCATTCTTTCAAGATATAAGCGAGGGTTTTGGGCAGCCACACTTTTCTGATGCTGGACTCAGTTTTCGGTGTTTTGAGTATCACACGAGTACTGGTATTTGGCATTAGAGGAACGAAAACCTTTATGATATTCTTCTCTCCAAGTGCAGAAATTGATCGTTTGGAAACACGTTCCAATTCCTTATCCACATAAATCCACGCATCATCATTTGCAATGTCTTCATCTGTAATATGAACATTGTCCCATGTCAATCCGAGAATCTCACCAACACGCAGTGAACAAGCAAACGACAGATTCATCGCAATATACAGTCGGCTGTCCTCACACTCGTTCAGTGCTTTCATGATCGTTTCCGCATCCCAGATATCACGTCTACCGACGATCAATACCTTCACGGGCTTCGTAAATACCATGTTTTTCATTTGTTTATGTCCTTTCTTTGTTGAATGATGAAAACAAAAAAGAGGAACTGCAAGTAATTCTCAGTGAAAAATCTGATTCTTACTTAACAGTTCCTCTTTGCGGGGATATGGGGGCTTTGGCTGCATCAGAACGGAAGATCATCGTCTTCTCCGATCTCCTCAAACTGCGGCTGTGCTCCGATGGCGTAGATGTCCTTGTAGGATCCAACCGGTGCGAGAGGAGCCTGTGCCTGCGTGTTCTGCGCTGCTGCCTGTGTGTCATTCTGAAGCTGAGTGCTGTCGTCCGTTTTCGGTTTGCCGGTGTTGACATAACCCCAATCGAATACGGTGATCTCATTGGCGGTCCCTGTTGATCCGTCCTTTCTGGTGAAGGAACGAATGTCAAGGTCGCCGGTAATATAGATGAGACTGCCTTTCTTGACACCGGCGTTGATGACGCGCTGAGCCATTTCGTTTTTGCAGAACGCACGGAAGTAGTTCGGATGCTCCTTGTCACCGTAACCTTTGGTTACGGCAACATCGAGGTTCGTGAATGTCACGCCACTCGGGGATGTCCGAAGCTCCGGATCTTTCGTGGGTCTGCAGATGAGGGTAATACTGGTCATGCTCATGGTTTGTTCCTTTCTGCGGCTTTGCCGCCATAAAAATATAAATATATGCAAAAAGAGCCATAGAAACTCATACCCGATAAGGGCATGACATTCCTATGGCTCTTAGTACAATCTTAACTACACGGCGAGGTGATCGCATTGGCTTACACCGTTGTGTTGCGTTCCTTTTGGGTAACGCAGAAATATCATTTGCAAAGATATTATAGCATAGAATAGGGGATTTGTCAATGGATGATGCATGTTTACTTGCTATGGATGTTATCAGATAATTCTCTCCAGTATAACGCAAGCGATCTCCATAAGAGAATTAACGCAGTCAGGAAATCAACTATGCCTGTAAAGGGGCTTTTCTATATATTTCACTCATTGTCTTATTGCTCTGCGTTGTATATGTTACGGGCTCTTGTATGAAAATTGTCCTGTCTTATCATTTCGTAAAATGGTACAGGATAGTTTACTTTCGAAATACATATGACTGTATCTTTCGACAAAGAAAGCGGATATAAGGGAAAAAGAAATCGAGATTATTTTTTCTCTTGAAACAAAAAATGAGTACAAAACAAAATTTTGTTTCCATTGATCTTTGTTGGTATACAATCATTGTATCTTGAATTCTTCTTTGATATATGGTACAATGATATCAAAACTTCACATAAGGAGCTGATACTGTGCCGCAAGCAATCAAGAAACTGCCGATCAATCAGCAGATACTGCATTACGAGTCCGATTACCAGCAATTTCTGAATATCTACCGTCAGCAAAACGATATGTATGTCAATGTCCATGATGTTATGGAGATTGTCTATCTGTACAGCGGAGAGCTGCGTTTATATGTGGATGATGTCCTGTATGTTTTACATGGCGGCGAAGCGATCATTCTCAACAGCGGCTGTATTCACTACGCGCTGACAAGCGAGGACACCGTAACCGAATACGATGCAATTCTGGTTGACTGGAAGCAGCTGTGTCTGTTGGCAGATGATCCAGAAAATGATATATATAAGAAGCTGATTGAACGAAAGCTGCGTTTTGTTACCGGAATTCTGCGTGAAGAACATGATGCTGAATTACTTTGCGAGATTCGCCGAATTATCGCCGGTATGGATGAGTGCGCTCCCGGATGGAAGCTGCAAGTGATTTCTGCTTATTATTCTATTGCGTCAATCTGCATGCGTACAGGGTTGATTGAAAATATGCCCCTGTACGATGGTGATAAAAATGAATTGTGGAAAAACGATATGGCATTGTATATAGCGTTTACCAAATATGTTGATAGTTATTTCAGAACAGCGATGTCGGTGGCGGACATTGCCGCCGCACTGCATATCAGCGAATCTAAACTGTACAAGGTCTGCAAATGGGTTAATGACTGTCCGCCTGTAGAGTACATCGCACGCAGACGTCTTGCCATCGCAGCTCGCTATTTGCACAGCACAGAGCTTTCCGTTACGGAAATATGTTATGCCTGTGGATTTCGGAATCTCAGCTATTTTATTGCGGAATTCCGCAAGGTATACGGAGAAACCCCGCACAAATATCGGCTGTCTCATACGGAAAAATGATACTTTTATACGGATTATTGAAAGAATCCAAAAATGACATGTGATATAATTATATTACTGATTATTCGTAATAGGAGATGAAAACCATGTCTGAAATGTCACCCAAAGAACGGATTCTTGCTGCATTGACCGGAAAAGAAATCGACCGTGTTCCGTGGTCGCCGTTTTTAGCGTACTATTTTGATCATTTGCCTGAAGATGTTCGCGCACGCGGAGAAATTGATTACCTTCAGAATATAGGCGCGGATCCGCTGGTACGCGGTTTCGTTCCCGCCTATCAGTTCGACTGGAGAGGAAATTCCTATCAAGTCCGTCAAGAAAACGGAAAGCTCTATGAGATCTACGAAACAAAAGTGGGAACGCTGACCGAGATCAAAACCTATTCTCCGTCGGCAAACAGCTGGTTCTGCACTACGCATCCCGTACAAACAGAAGAGGATTTCAAGGTCCTGCAGTATATGTACGAGAACATCATTGTCACCGAAGGTCACGGTCCGGTCAATGATGCATATCATTCACTCGGAGACAGCGCTGTCATCGCGCCAAACATCGGAATTGCCTGCAAAACGGCGTTCCAGTCCCTTGTGGAACATTGGTGTGGTACGGAAGCCCTGACCTATGCACTGTATGATTTCCCAGAAGTTGTCGAAGAGTGCCTCTCTGTTATGCAGGAACGTGACCTTGAAACGGTACGCTGTTCTGCCGGCGCCGATGCCGATGTATTCAATTTCTATGAGGATAGCTCCACAACCAATATCAGTCCCGAAATGTTTGAAAAATATACGGCTCCTGCAATCAACGAATGGGGACGGATCCTTCACAAGAATGGCAAATTGTTAATGCATCATGCTTGCGGACATCTGCGTGCACTGATGCCGCTGATTGCAAAAACGGAAATCGATATTCTGGAGTCGATTTCTCCTCCTCCGACAGGCAATATTGATATTACAGAAGTCGGAGAACAACTGCCCGAGCATATTGCACTGATCGGTGGTATTGAACCGCTCTTTTTCCGCAACTGTACGATGGAAGAGCTGGAAGCGCGCGTGAAGTACTTATTGGATCGGCTTGGAAAACGTCGTTTTGTGCTCGCCAACAGCGACAGCTGTCCGCCCGATGTTTCCTACGAAAAATTCCTTCTTGTCAGCGAGCTTGTCAGAAATTACAGATAACAAGGATTCACGACTATGAACTATCAGGAACTCAAACAAAAAACAAATGTTGGCTGGAATACATGGAACACGCTCAATGTGCTTTCCTATTCCCATCTTCCCGAGGGATTTACCGTCAATCTCAGCATGCAGGAATATTCCGATGCCGCGATGCTTCGTGAAAGTCTGATCGGACGGCACAATGATGCGGATGAAAAAATCGTACCGGGTGCGCGTACCTACGGCATCAACTGTTCTCAGATGACACTTACCTGGCGCGGCATGAAGCTCGATGTCCGCACCACCGGCTCTGAAGAAGAACTGATCGTGCTGATCACGCCGCTTGAGCAGACCTGCATCAAAACACAGAAGCTCATCATCGAGGCATGTCTGATGTGGGGTCGTGAAGGTATCGTCGGCAAAAAGGACGGTCATCTCTTTGGCGAATGCGGTGACAAGCGATTTGATATCTATGTTTCCGAGGAAACGGAAAACGCTGTATATACCCGTTCCCTTTCCCCTGCGGTTGCCGTTGTGCTTGACCGACCGATCGTCGTTTCCTCGCGCCCCTGCACCGCAGAAGAAGCCATGGTACTATGGACTGCGGAAAAGGCAAAGCTCGATACAATCAACAATGCGTTCGGTACACATTCCGAGGCATATACCGCAATGAAGACTTGTCTTGCTTGGGATACGATATACGAAATGGAGCACGACCGCATATGCTCGACCGTTTCCCGCATCTGGAACGGAAGCGGCTATGTCCTGTTTGATTGGGATACCTATTTCGCCGCGCTGATGG
>JAFYTT010000379.1 GCA_017558715.1 Clostridia bacterium
CCCTTGGCAGAAACGACACGACCATCGGAGCACAAGAAAGGACTATCTATCATGGCAAGAATTTACGATAAATTTCCGATCCTGACGGGCAAGGATCCCGACGTCCGTGCCCGCCGTTACCTCACCCCCGTCCGCATCGTCTGGTCCACGCTTGACGAAGGCGCCGCGATCACGGGCATTGAAAATCTGCTGCAGCCCAAGCGCGAGCAGATCACGCTCAACAGAGGCCAGGCAGACCGCTGTGTCATGGCAAACAAGCCCGGCAAGCCCAAGGCATCCATCCTGCTCGACTTCGGCATGGAAATCAACGGCGCACTCCGTCTGATGGTCTGGGGTTCCCAGTCCTCGGAGGATGCGGGTACCTCTGACAATCCCGGCCGCGCCAATGTCCGTGTCCGTCTGGGCGAATCCGTCATGGAAGCGATGACCGATCTCGGTGTCAAGAACACCACCAATGACCACGCCAACCGCGATTTCGTCATGAATCTCGGCTCGCACTCCGCCATGGAAACCAACGAATCCGGCTTCCGTTTCGCACGCATCGATCTGCTCGGTGAGGAATCCGCGGTTTCCTTCAAGAGCATCAACGCGGTCTTTATCTTCCGCGATATCGAATACAAGGGCTCCTTTGACTGCTCCGATCCTCTGCTCAACAAGATCTGGAACACGGCTGCTTACACCGCACATCTGAACATGCAGGAATACCTGTGGGACGGCATCAAGCGCGACCGTCTTGTCTGGATCGGCGATATGCATACCGAGGTTATGTCCATCATTTCCGCATTCGGCTACAACGATGTTGTTCCGAAGTCTCTCGATCTCGCAAGAGAAGAAGCGCCGATCACCGAAACCTCCACCGAATGGATGAACGGTATGCCTTCTTATTCTCTGTGGTGGATTCTGCTCCACAAGGAATGGTACATGGCACACGGCGACAAAACCTACCTTGCGGAACAGGAAGAATACCTGACCAAGCTCATGGCACATATCGCATCGCTCGTCGATGAAAACGGTGTCGAGCAGATGCCCGGCAAGTTCCTTGACTGGCCGAACAATGCCAATCCCGAAGCCATGCATGCAGGTATGCAGGGTCTTGTAAGACTTGCTCTGTATGCAGGTGCCGACATGCTGGAAGTCCTCGGCAATGCAGAACTGACCGCAACCTGCCGTGCGGCGGCTGACCGTATGGTCAACCATGTGCCGGATCCCAACGGCTCCAAGTCCGCAGGCGCGCTGATGGTGCTCGGCGGCATTGTTGATGCAAAGAAGATGAACGACGAGTTGATCTCCGTCAATGGCGCACACGGCTACTCCACGTTCCTTGGCTACTATATCCTCAAGGCAAAGGCACTCGCCGGCGACATTCAGGGTGCGCTGGACGGTATGCGCGAATACTGGGGCGGTATGCTTTCGATGAGCGCAACCTCGTTCTGGGAAGACTTCAACCTCGACTGGATGGAAAATGCCGCACCGATCGATGAGATCGTTCCCGAGGGTAAGGTCGACATCCACGGCGACTGGGGTGCATACTGCTACATCAAGTTCCGTCACAGCCTCTGCCACGGCTGGGCTTCCGGTCCCTGCCCGTTCATGACGCACTACATTCTCGGTATCCGCATTGAAGAAGCAGGATGCAAGAAGCTTCGCATCGACCCGCAGCTCGGTGATCTTGCTTATGCAAAGGGTACATTCCCGACACCCTACGGTCTGGTTACGGTCTGCCATACCAGACAGGAAGACGGCACGATTCGTTCCGATATCGCGGCACCGAAGGAAATTGAGATTATTATGGGTTAAGTCCCGACATTCCGAATCCCCAAATCTGTCGTAATCATTCAGATTAAGAACAACCATGACAAAAGGAACATCAACACCGCTGTTCAGTGGCATAGATGTTCCTTTTTGCTATTGTGGCATTCGATAGAGAATGCTGTATATTTGAATAATCGCGCGGTATTTATTCAATCAAACAAGGCTTTGAAATCATCCCGTTCACGGATGGGATCGTATTTTTTATTTTCGCATAATCTTTCCAGCAAATCCTTTGTATACGACCCCCACGATCTGCAATCCGAATAATCATAATCATAGTGATCGAGCATCAAACAAGTATACTTCTGTTTGCCGGCGGTTTGTGCCTGCTCCATTGCGGCAGCATAATATAACGCCTTCTTCAGTTCCTTCACTGCCGTATCATATTCATTTGTGATCAATGCGATTTCAGCGAGTTTTTCATGAATCCCGCTGAGATATATGCTGAAACGCAGCAAATTTCCATCGGGTATAATTGTTTCAATCATCGTTTTCTCTGCTTCCACGCAAGCCAAAACGCGCGGATCCGTCGCATCTCTGAAAGACCACATCTTTCCAAGTATGCCGCAAAGCTTTGAAAGCGCATCCGATAACATTCCCTGCTGATGCGTCAGCAATTCTTCACCCTCAAGACAAAGTTCCATGGCATCTTCATGGCTTGTAGGGTCACTTTCAGGGTACAAAGCCGCATATTTCTTTGCCTCGTCGATACGGTTGCTGTATCTGTATGCACAGATGACATCCCATAAGGCAGTATTTCTCAACTTTTCGTCAGAGCAATTTTCGTAGACTATAAGATTGTGCTTTATGGAGCTGTCCATGATTTCAAGAAATTCTTCCTGCTTCTCACGGTTAAAGGAAATGTAGTATTCAACCGTACCAAGCCAATGCCAATATTTGTATTCCTCCGGATATTCTTCTACTGCCTGTTTTGCAAGAAGATAATCCGCTTCGTGATCTTCTTTTTTCCAGAATTCAACATATTCCGAATCAAAATAAGCCTTACGTTCATCCTGTTCTGCTGGTTTCATTCCAAGCAGAGTATCCGCAGAAACATGAAGCAATCTCGCGAGCGGCACAATCATCCCAAGATCAGGCATCGTTGTACCGCACTCCCACTTTGAAACAGACTGATAGGTGACTCCAAGCAAATCTGCCAGCTTCTCCTGTGTATAATCATTCTTTTTGCGCAGTTCTTTGATTCTTTGTCCAATATGATTCATAACAATACCTCAATTCGAGTAGTAAGCCGAGCTCTGCTTCCGACTTTAGTATAGCATATTTTTTAACAAAACACAATAACTTGGATTTTTAGTGGAACTCACCCGACACGCGAGTTTCCGTCATAAGCAAAAAAGATGCCCCGATTGTCATGATAATCAGGGCATCTTCCATATAGGTTTTATCAAGAATATAATGCGTATCCGCCAATTTACTCATCAATATACGAATCCAGCCGCAGATTCCGCATTTCCATCGTATGGTCAAACGTACCGATCGTTTCCCAGCCGAGGTTCATGCCGTTGATGCAAAGCTCCGACAGCGTCTGCGCGTCGAAATAGCCGTCGGCAAGTCCGTGGGAAAGCATATCATCGAGATACGGACGGATGTCGATCTCCACATGGACCCATTCCCCGCCGACATCGGGTTTGCCCGATTTATACAGTGTGCGGCCGGAATTTTTATAAATGTACTTTGAGCCGATGGAATAGATCATCGCGCCCGATGCATCGGCTTTGCCTCCGTCGTATCCGATGTAGTGATCGTTTTTCTCCCATCGGTTGTCAAACAGCTGCAAACCGAACCAGCAGAAATCGTTGGTGTCGATCCCCTTGACATAGAAGTACATCAGAAACTGCGCCGCATTGACCCAGTCGCCGTCAAGCGGAGTATTCGAATAATCCGTCATGCGGATATCAAACGATACCACCATCCGATCCGCGTCACAGCGATAATATGCCTGCGCCTCCTCCGACAGCGATGCGTAATCGAATGTCTGCTGTTCAATCAGAAGATGCGGCCACCAGTCACCCGTCAGCGCAGGTTTTCCCTGATAGTAGATGCTTGTGTCAAGCTCAAAGGTCATCTGATGCTTGTCGGGCTGATAGACAAAGCTCCGTCCGATGCCGTCCGTGATTGTAGTCACATCGCTTTCGATACGGTTTTCAATCAGACAGGGACCGGAATCCCACTGTGCCAGAAGCCAGCGCGGATCCTCGGCTGTTCCCCCGTAAAAATCATGCGCACCGAGAACGGTGATCGCGTCGCCGTTCGCATGGTCCTTCTGGGAAATCAGCTGCATGCCGGTTCTGAATGTAATATCGGGAATGATCTGCATGGTACCCTCCTTCGGTTCTTCCGGGACAAAAATATATGGTGTTTCGGCAGATTCGGTACCGTCGGTCTGCGTTTCCGCCGTGGGATTCTCACCGCCGCATCCGATGGCAGACAGCAGCAATGCACCGAGCAGAACCGATGTCATACACCGTTTCCATTGATACTTCATGAAAGTGTTCCTCCTGTTAATCACTGTAATGACAGATGACACGTAAAAATGCTTCCCCGTATTTTTCCGCTTTGACTTCACCGACACCGGAAACCGAGCGAAATTCCTCCATGGTTTTCGGTTTTTTTGCGCACATATCGGCAAGTGCCGCATCGGGGAAAATGACATATGCGGGAACATGCGCTTTGACGGCAAGGGACGAACGCAGAACACGCAGTGCCTGCATCAGCGGCGTATCGGGTATCTGCGAAACAGCAGATGCGCGTTTAGTTTTCGATGTACCGCCGTTTTTCCGCACGGTTTCCGCCTCCGGCTCTTTCTTTTTCGGGACGCGCATGACCACGCGAGCCTCGTCGGCAAGAACCGCCTGTCCCCTCTCCGTAATCTTCGGAACGGGATAAACGTCATCCTCCGTCTCAAGATAACCGAGATCGATCAGGGACGCAAGCAGCTGCCGTACATCGTTCTCCGACACTGCCCGCAACGCGCTGTAGGTGGGTATCTTATCAAAGCCGAGTGAGACAAGCCGCTCTCCGCGGGAGCCGCGCAGGACATCGGTAATCATTTTGATGCCGAAGCGCTGGTGCATCTGCAAAATGCAGAAAAGAACCGTCTTCGCCTGCGCCGTAACATCGGTCATCTCCCATGCACCGCGTGTTTTGCAGACCGAACAGTTTCCGCAGTCACCCGTCACTTGATCTCCGAAATACTGCAAAAGCGACTTGCGCAGACAGCGTTCGGCACGGCAATAGGCGTTCATCTCGCGCAGACGCAGAAATTCGCGCTCTCTTACCGCCTGTTGTGCCGCTTCATCCAGCTCGGGATTCGGTTCGCTGTTTTCGATCAGGAATTTTGCGGTATGGACATCCTTTGGCGAATACAGCAGGATGCACTGTGCGGGAGAACCGTCACGACCGGCGCGTCCTGCCTCCTGATAATAACTTTCGATGTTTTTGGGCATCTGATAGTGAATGACATACGAAACATCCGATTTGTCAATGCCCATGCCGAACGCATTGGTTGCAACCATGATGCGCTTTTCGTCATAGACAAATGCCTGCTGATTCAGCCGCCGCTCTTCTTCGGTCAATCCCGCATGATACCGCGTTGCGGGATATCCTGCCTCACAGAGCATCGAGCAAACATCCTCCACCGACTTTCGCGTCGCACAGTAGACAATGCCCGTGCGGTCTGCTTTATCGGATACCAGCGACAACAGCGCATCATCCTTGTTTTCGGGATGGATCACACCGAAATAGAGATTCGGTCGGTCAAAGCCGGTTGTGATCAGAAAGGGGTTGCCAAGTCCGAGCAGTCGTACAATATCGTCGCGGACATCGTCGGTTGCCGTTGCCGTAAATGCACCGACCACAGGACGCTGTTTTCCTGACAGAATGGACAGAAACTCCGCAATTTTCAGGTAACTCGGGCGAAAATCCTGTCCCCACTGCGATACACAGTGCGCCTCGTCGACCGCGACCATGGAGATGTTGATTGATTCGCATACCGACAGAAATCCCGGTGTCAGAAGCCGTTCGGGCGCGACATAGATGAGCTTATACCATCCTGCGCGCAGACGGTTCAGCACTGTATTGCACTGTCCCGGTGTCAAGGCACTGTTGAGATACGCCGCGGGAACACCCGCCTGCACAAGTGCCGTCACCTGATCGGACATCAGTGAGATGAGCGGCGATACAATGATTGTGATACCGTCAAACAGGAGGGCGGGAATCTGATAACACATGGATTTACCCGCACCCGTCGGCATGATGCCGAGAACGTCGCGTCCCGACAGCAGTGCATCGATCAGCGCTTCCTGTCCGCCGCGAAACGCATCATGTCCGAAATATTGCTTTAATACGCGATGCTTTTCATCCATGTGATCACCTCCCGTGATGGTTTATTTCTTCTGAAATTCTTTGTCATGCTCACAGAAAAAGTCGTAGTAGGTACGCACCGCCTCCAGCTCTGTCCAGCGGCAGACCGCGGCAGGATACGCATCAAGATTGTAAATCTTCGCACCCTTGATCGCCAGCAAAAACGGCGAATGGGTGGAAATGACAAGCTGGCAGTTGTAAAAACGCACCGATTCCAAAAGGAACTGTGCAAGCTCTCTTTGCATTGCCGCCGACAGACTGTTTTCAGGCTCGTCGAGCAGATACAGCGTATCCTGTGTGATCTGCTCGGTAAAGTATGCATACGCCGACTCGCCGTTGGATTTATTCTGAATATTTTCGGGCAGGCGGCGGTAGGTATAGTCGGATTTGGTCGATTTCTTTGCGTCGCGGAACTGCTTGAATTCCTCATACTGGGAAAGGCTCTGCAGCTGCATGTGGACATTCGGATCGTGATTGCGGTCGTATTCTTCAAACAACGCCTCGCGCTTTCGGTCCACCCCGTCATTGATGGCGCGCATATCGAGCATAAAATCAAACACCGCATCGCTTGTGATGATCTTTGCATCACGCGGCGGACTTGCATCGGCGGAACACATCCGCAGATAATCCTCAAAAAACGGCGTATTGTTGAAGGGCGCCGAGCGGATCAGCCGCAGCTTTTCCGCAATGATATTGAGCAGAGTCGACTTGCCCGAACCATTGGTGCCGTAAAAAATGGTCAGCGGCTCAAACGTGATTTTGGATAATGCTTTCGGAGGAAAGATTTTGAACGGATAGGCAGAGGTCCGCGAATAGCACCGCATCTGCATCCGCGGTTCGGTCATCGACAAAAGAAACCCGGATTCGTCCCGTTCCGTCGGCAAAGTAAAGGATTTCAGATATAACATAAGATCAGCCGCCCCTCACACATGTTGTACAAGTGCCCGATTGACCGCCGCACGCAGAGCCGCCAGCGCATTGTCATCGGGTATCGTTGTCGGGGCGATTTCCTCACCGAGCACATCACGGCACAGCGTAAGCACCGCATCCCGACCGATCTGCGTCTCCAACAGCTGCAGCGCACCAAGATCGCAGAACGCTTCTGCCATCAGTTTTTCGCGGATCGACGGAATCGCCCTGCCGTCTCTGCCGGGATAGACAAGATAGGTTGACCCGGGCATTTGTTTGTAGGCACACGGATCGGCAAACGGGTCAAACAGCCCCTGTGACATCCGATCGTAATAGTAGTTATAGCCCCAGTGCAGAAAACCCTTTGCGCCGAGCGCATACATCTGTACACCGAGTACACGCGTCCGCGCGGCAGTATTGGAAATCAGACGGTTGGAGCAGTTTTTCATATAAGGACCGCCGGTATAATAGACCCAGAGATCGTCACAGCGTCCCGCAAATGTGCCGACATGATCAAGCGATGCAATCGGCGTTGATACGAGTCCTCTTTCGTAATAGCGGTAATCCGACAGCGCATCGGCTATGATACAGCCGCAAAGATACGGACGAACGCCCTCCACGGCGGCACGGTAATGTTCTTCATGCGCGGCACTCGGTTCATCCGAAACATGGAAGACCATCTGCTCCCAGATCCCGATTTCACGTGCAAACGACGCAAATGCCGTCAGATACTGCGCTAAAAATGCGCGGTATTCCTCCCCTGCCGCGTCGGTCTCCCAGCCGAAGATCAGCGCTTCCCTGCCGTCAACATCCGCATAGATCAGCGGCGCATGCTCGGCACCCCATTGCGAGAACAGGTGGCAATGCTCAAAATACGTCATGCCGCATGCCCTTGCCAGATCAAGATAACGCCGCATCTTTGAAAAATCGAAGTGATACACGCCGTCCTGCCCGACGGTGATACCGACCAGCTGTACGTTTTTCCGTGTTCCGCCGATCGGCATATCCAGAGGCGGCGTGAACGCAGGCAGAAGCAGGGTATTCATCCGATGCTTTGCCGCATTGGAAACAAAGCTTGCAAAAATCTCCCAGAACCGCTCGGAATAGACCTCAACGCAGTAAAGATCGGCAAGACAGTCACAGTGAAACCAGTTGGTATAGTACGCTGGCACACGCGGCAGTGTCATGCCGATGACGGAAACGACATACTCCGTCTCAAAGAGAACCGTGCCGTCGATAAGACTGGTCAATATGATATGAACGGGATAATCTCCGGCAGGAAACGGTATACTGTCCTCGTTCAGCGTCACCCACAATCCTTGCGTGACATCTGCTGTACAGTTGAATGTTGTCTGCGTATCTTCTTCACAGTACAGTTCTCCGCCCCAGGCATTCGGGTAACTGACAATTTTCGGGACAGCCGGACGCGCAAGCAGAACATCGGGATACAGACCGCCCTCCGACCGCGCATAACCCGCCTCACCGTAGGGGTTGCAGGCGGTACTCAGCGGCACAAACCCGATTTTGTAAACAGATACCGGCAGTTTTGATGTTACAGCCGCCGAAATCGGATGAAAAGAGCTGCCGGCAGTACGCACAGCAAGCTGAAACGAGAACGGCTCGCCTGACAAACATGTACCATGCTCCGGCAGCAGCGCAGGATATTCCCCCGGTGCCGTATCCGGAAAAATCTTGATTTGTGAGGATAAAAGATTGACGGAAATTCGAGCGTTGTCTGTCATGGTGCACCTCCCGCAGAACTGTGATTTTACTTCTATTATACATGGATTTGAGCGCTTTGTCAAGTGGAACACCCTACGAAAAACGGACCGCCCGCGTCATGGGACGATCCGTCTTCAAAAACGAATTATTCAATTTCCTCGTAAGCCTTGACGATCTTTTCCATCATCTTTTCAGCCGCCTTGAGGTTGCGCTCATACTGTGATGCAATTTCATTCTTCTTTGCTTTGAGCTGCCCGTCGACACAGCCGTAACCGTTGATCTGATAGATGTAGACCGGATCAAACACGCGATTGCGGACAATCAGGTCAACCATTGCCGCAGATTCCTCATCACGGACATTCTTGGACTTGGTGATGACATCAAAGAGCTGCGGGGTGACCATATCGTAAGCTGCCGCCGCAATGGCTTCGATGATCGTACCGGTACGGGAAACATCCTGTGCATTGCGCGGAACGGCAATCATCGGTGCGGACAGATTGACAAGAGATGTATAATCGCTCGCTTCGTCGTACTTGGGTGTCGGCAAAATACCGAAGTCATCTTCCATATCGCGCAGATACAGACCGATCTTGTACAGCGTAATGTCACAGAAATACGCATTTCCGTTGACGAAGGTGGTGTAGGTGTTCATGTATTCCGCGACATCGGTGACAAAGTTCGACTGCTGTCCGATGACAAGCTCAAAAATTTTGTCGTAGATGGATGACAGACGGTCGAGATTGAAATCAATATACGGAATATCGTTGTCATCCTTTGCAGACAGCTTACCGCCGGTGCCGTAGAACAGCGAATACGGGCTGTCCCAACCCCAGGAGGTCATGGAGAACAGGTCGTTGTTACAGTCGAGCGAGCCGTCACCGTTGAGGTCCGTGGTCAGACCCTTGGTCATATCAAGCATCGCATCGATGGTCCATTTACCGTCAGCAGCCATTTCATACGGGAACGCCATATCCTGCTGTGAGAACAGCTTCTTATTGAACGCCATGCAGGACGAGGTCAGCAGGGAAACCGGGGAAATATCACCGATTGCCATAAATACTTCGCCGCCGATGGAGAGGTCGTTCAGCGCAGCTTTATCCCACCACGGATTGGTCAGATCGATTTCCTCCATCTGGCTGATCGGATACAGAAGACCGGCAGTTGCCAGACCCGAAACGGAGGAATGTGCAAAATAGAACTCATAGTCGTTGGAGCCGCCCTGTACCTGCATCCGGATCATATCATTGACCACGGAATTGGTATCTGCCTCGCCTTCGATGAGGACATTGTACTTTTCCTCAACCGCACGGTTGCGCCGATAGATCAGATCGTGCAGAACATCGCCGTTTTCTTCCTCTGCGGTGATGATATCGCCCTGTTCGTTCTGCTGGTCAGAGAGCATGATGCGGATGATCTGTCCGCCATAGTCAACCGATTCCATCAGATCAAACGCCGACGGTTCTTCCGTTTCCGCAGGTTCCGTGGATACGGTCTGTCCTTCGGCGGATGTTGTATCCACCGTCGCATCGGAACCGGTATCGCCGCCGCAGGATGCAAATGCTGTACCGACAATCAAAAGCGAAAGAAGTGCACAAAGTTGTCTTTTCATGAATGCTGTCACCTTAGTTCATGGATTTGTATGCTTCAACCAGCTTTTCAAGTGACTTCTCTGCTGCCGAGCGCTTGGATTCCAGCGCAGAAGCAATCGATTCCGACTTGGCAGTCAGACGTTCCTGAAGGATGCTGTAACCGTCAAGCAGGTTCAGGTAGAAGGTATCGTATACAATATTGCTTGTGATGATGGAAACCATTTCAGCGGATTCCTCATCGCGGACATTTCTGGACTTGGTGATGATTTCGTAAAGCGACGGTGTGATCATATCATACGCACCTGCCGCCAATGCTTCCGTCAGAAGACCCGTACGTTCCGGGTTCTCAGCGCTGGAAGGAATCATGGCAAGGTTGCCTGCCGCATTGACGTAAGCAAGGTAATCCTTCTGTGCTTCATCATATTTGGGCATCGGCAGAATACCGTAGTCGTCCTCCATATCGCGCAGGTTGCGGTCAATGGTCAGAAGCGAGATCTGATTGAAGAATGCATGACCGTCGGAGAAGCACTTGAAGTTGGTATCGTACTTGCCGGCATCGGTAACAAAATACGACTTCTGTCCGATGATCAGTGTATAGATATCCTCATAGATGGCGCTGATGCGGTCGGTATCCCAGTCGAGCACGGGAACATCGTCTTCTCCCTTTTTACTCATCATACCGCCCAGGCCATAGAAGAATGCAAACGGAGATGCCGCACACCAGCTGGACATTGAATAGCGGTCGTTTTCCGGCGACATGGAGCCGTCACCGTCGATATCTTGCGACATATCCTTGGTCAGAGACAGCATGGCATCGATCGTCCACTTGCCCGCACGGACCGCATCGTAGGGATACGCGATATCGTTGTCGGAGAACAGTGACTTGTTGAAAACAAGACCGCCGCCGCTCATCATGGTTGTCGGGTTGATATCACCCGTGGAGAAATAAACTTTGCCCTCGATGGACAGTGCGGAAACCGCCTTTTGATTCCACCACGGCTGGGATAAATCCAGCGTGGAAATGGCATTCATATCCGCAAAATAGCCTTCTGCCGCAAGCATGGTCGCATGACCGTCTGCCAGATACAGTTCATAATCGGTAAGTCCGCCCTGTACCTGCTGACGGATGGTGTCCATCACCTTTGCATACTCATCGTCCGCGGTGGTAATGGTAATATTGTATTTTTCCTCCACGGCACGGTTGCGCGCGTATACAAGGTCGTTGAGGATGTCGCCGTTTTCCTCACCTGCGGTTGCGATATCGTAATGACGGTTATTTGCCGCGTCATTGGCCGCAAGTACGCCAAAGGTATGTCCGCCGAAGTCCTGTACGGCAAGACCATCCAGCGCACCCGCTTCTTCGGTTTCGACCGCAGCTGCAGTATCCGTCGCCGGAATCTCATTCGTTACAGCAGCGGATCCCTCTCCGCCGCAAGCAGTCACGGATGCCGCAATCATAGAAAGCAGCAGAAGCTGTGCAAGTTTTGTCTTCATCATTGAGTTCAATTCCTTTCAGTGTTCATGGCAGTACCCGGACAAAGCGTCCGGGTACATATATCGTTTATGTGTATTATTCTGCTTCCGCGTATGCTTCAACAATCTTCTCCAGAGCCTTTTCCGCACCCTTGATCTGCTTTTCAACCGCAGATGCGACTTCTGCCTTCTTTGCGGAAAGCTGATTCTGCAGGACATTGTAGCCGGTACAGAGGTTGATGTAGAACGGGTCGTAAACACGGTTGCGGATGATCAGATTGACCATATCCGCAGATTCCGCGTCGCGGACGTTCTTGGTCTTGGTGATGACTTCATAAATCTGCGGTGTAACCATATCATACGCACCTGCTGCGAGTGCTTCAAAGAGCATACCGGTACGCTCTGCATCTGCAGGATTGTTCGGAATGACAACAAAACCGCCCGCACCGTTAACGCAGGACAGATAGTCCTCCTGCTCCTCATTCCACTTCGGGATCGGCAGAATTCCGTAGTCGTCCTTCATGTCACGCAGGAACGCATCGATTTTCTGCAGGGTGATTTCGCAGAAGTATGCACCGCCGTTGGAGAAACATTCATAGGTGGTCGGATACAGGTTTGCATCGGTGACAAAGTAGGATTCCTGTTCCAGAATCAGCTGATACATCATGCCGTAAATCGCAGAAATACGTTCCACATCGAAGCTGACATACGGAACGTCATCCGCGTCCTTTGCGGACATTGAACCGCCCGCACCGTAGAACAGGGAGTAGGGAGAGTCACACATCCAGGAAGAGAAGCCAAAGATATCGTCGTTCAGCGTGTACTTGCCGTCGCCGTTGACGTCTGTGGTCAGACCCTTGGTCATTGCAACGAGCTTATCCAGCGTCCAGGTACCGTTTGCAGCCATTTCATAAGGATATTCCATATCCGAATTGGAGAACAGCTTCTTGTTGAACACAAGGCAGGAAGAGGTCAGAAGAGAAGTGGGTGAAATATCGCCCGTTGCAAGATATGTCTTGCCGCCGACAGACATACCCTCAAGAGCAGCCTTATCCCACCAGGGGTTGGACAGATCGACATTCGGCAGGTCGTTCAGAACATACAAAAAACCGCCGGAAGCAAGGGATGTCGCATAGCAGTTGGAGAAGTAGAAATCATAGTCGGTCAGACCGCCCTGAACTTCCTTTTTCAGCATGTCATTGACAGCATTGTATTCATCGGAGGCACCGACAATCGTAACATTATACTTTTCTTCAACGGCACGGTTGCGCTTATAAATGATATCGTTCATGACATCGCCGGTTTCCTCACCCTCGGTCATGATATCGACAAAACGGTCGTCCTGGTCGTTGAGCAGAATGTTGACCGTATGTCCGCCGTAGTCAACAGTCGGGAGCTTTTCCAATGCTGTCGGTTCTTCCGTTACCGCTTCGGTAGCGGCAGCCGTATCGACAGGCGCTGTCGTATCGGCGTTCTGTGCGGAATCACCGCCGCAGGACATCATCGTTGTACCAACGGTCATGGCCGCG
>JAFYTT010000380.1 GCA_017558715.1 Clostridia bacterium
CAGCATCGGACGCTTATCGGTTCTTGATTCGGGACCACGGGAAAGCTGTGCACAGACGATGACGGGGACATTCAGTTCCTTTGCGAGAATTTTTAAGTTACGGGAGATTTCGCCGACTTCCTGAACACGGTTGTCGATGCGCTTATCACTCTGCATCAGCTGCAGATAGTCGATAACGACAAGACCGAGGTTTTTGACGCGGCGAAGCTTTGCCTTCATGCCGGTAACCGTGATGCCGGTCGTGTCATCGATATAAATCTCACATTCAGAAAGCATCGCAGCGGCCTGTGCCAGCTGTGACCACTGTTCCGGCTTAAGATCACCGGAACGCAGCGCATAGGAATCGATCAGACCTTCCGAGGAGAGCATTCTCGAGACAAGCTGTTCATTGGACATTTCCAGCGAGAAGATACATACGGATTGTTTGGTTGCCTTTGCTACATTCGTGGCAATATTCAGACAAAACGACGTTTTACCCATACCGGGACGCGCACCGACGAGAATCAGGTCGGATTTGCCCATACCGACAAGGACACGGTCAATGGCGGAGTATCCTGTCGGGGTTCCCTGCGGTTCATGGTCGATGGAAACGCGCTTTAGATGATCGTAGGTCTGCAGAAGAACATCCTTGATGTGGACAAAGCCCTTGGTTTCATTGTCCTGTGCAATGTTGAAAATCGCTTGTTCAGCATGGTCGAGGATCGAGGAGACATCACCCGCTTCGCTGTATGCTGTCTCGGTGATATCCGTGGAGGCATCGATCAGCTGGCGGAGCATACTTTTATCTTTGACGATCTTCGCATAGTCCTTGATGTTGCGGGCAGAAGGGACGATCTCTGTGATCAGACGAATATAATTCTTTGTTTCCTCTTCGCTTTTCATACCGCGTGCAGTCATCATATCGATGAGCGTGACGAGGTCGATTTCGCGGTTCTGCAGATAGAGATCCTGCATGGCAAGGAACATATCCCGATGTTCTTCCAGATAGAAGTCATCGGAACGTACAATGCCCGCAATATCGTTAAAAGACTCGGGTGAAATCAGAATGGAGCCGAGAACGGATTGTTCCGCTTCCATCGAAAAAGGGAGCTTGCGGACAAGGGATTCTGTGGAATCGGGCATGGACGGACCTCCTTTGCAGTGGATTTGCCTCCTTTGAGGCGGATGCTGATATGTTATGCCTGTGCAACAACCAGATTGACGGTACCGGTGATCTCGGGGTAGAGCTTGATTTCAATGGCATGTGTGCCGAAGGTCTTGATGGGATCCTTCATCTGCAGCTTACGGCGGTCGATCTCGATGCCGTGCTGTGCCTTCATGGCTTCTTCAATATCCTTTGCGGTGACAGAGCCGTAGATTCTGCCGTCAGCACCGGCGGATGCAGTCAGCTTGACGACGACCGTCTGCAGCTTTGCGGCGGTATCATGCGCATTCTGCTTGTCAACTTCGATCTTATGAAGACGTGCATCTTCCTTGCCCTTGAGTTCATTCATGACAGTGGCATCAGCAACAGCTGCGAGCTTCTTGGGGAACAGGAAATTGCGCGCGTATCCGTCGGAAACATTGACGAGCTCGCCTTTTTTGCCCTGACCCTTGACATCCTGTAATACTACTACCTTCATTGTAAATACCTGACCTTTCTTTGTTTGCTGTGGAGTAGCTTTGCTTTGGTTACTTATGTGATTTCCGCAAGATAGGTGTCGATGGCAGACTTGAGTTGTTCAAGAACGGTCTGCATCGGAACACCGCGGAGCTGAGCGCCGGCTACATCATAATGACCGCCGCCGCGCATACGCTCGAGAATCAGCTGGACATTGAGATTGCCCTGCGATCTTGCGGAGATATGAACGGTTTCATCAACACGGACAAGCGCGAACGATGCCATAACACCGGAGACGGTGAGCAGACGGTCCGCAGCTTTTGCTGCCGCGATACGGTCATCCGCTGTAGCTCCGTCACTTTCACGGACAGCGATGGCAATGATATCGCGGTAAATGATGACATTGGATTCGAATTTTGCTTCCCGCATAAAATCCTCAGGAGAGGTGCGGAAGAGCATTTTTGCATCCGACGGGGAAGCACCTTCCGAGCGCAGATAAAGTGCGGAAGAGAAGGTACGAACGCCGGTATTGCGCGTGAACTGGTTGGTGTCGAGGAGAATACCCGCGAGCAGCAGGTCTGCTTCTTCTTTGGGCAGAGCGCCGAGCGGCAGGGACTGTTCCAGCATTTCCGAGACAAGCTCGGAGGTGGAGGATGCAGACGGCTCGATATACATCAGCGCAGGAGGATATTTTAGTTCGCCCGTCTTGCGATGATGGTCGATGATGACACAGGTACGGACACATTCATATAAAGATTGCGATTCAAATGCCGCGGGGTTGGAAACGTCGCAGATGATAAGCAGGGTTTCCGAGGTGACGAGATCCTGTGCGGTCGGTGCGTCGACAAAGACACCGCGATAATCGTCACGTTCCTGAAAACGCTCCAGACAGACGCGGATATTCGGGTCTGCATCGTTGACGACGACATTGGCGCGGACACCGCAGAATTCGGTGAATTTGAAGATACCGATACAGGAGCCGATGGAATCGTGGTCGGCAAAACGGTGACCCATGATCAGGACATTGGAGGACTGTGCAATCATCGCCGCAAGCTCACCCGCAAAGACGCGGGATTTGACCTTGGTACGTTTCTGAACGGACTTGGTGCGTCCGCCGTAGAACTCAACACCGGCTTCGGTTTTGTATACAACCTGGTCGCCGCCGCGCTGGAGTGCGAGATCAAGTGCGGCATGCGCTGCGGCTTCCTTTTCGGGAAGTGTGCCGCTCACATGCGCAAGACCCATGGAAACGGTGACAGGCATATTCGATTCACCGACACGGACAGTATGGATTTCGTCCATGATGGCGAAACGGTTTTCGCGCAGGTCTGCGAGATGGCGTGCTTCAAACACAATCAGATACTTGTTGCGTTCATATTCACGAATCAGACCGTCGCGGTCGGAAATCCAGCGGGACAGAATGCTCTCAATCTGTGCGGATGCCAGACGGTACTGTTCCTGCACATACTGCAGAACCTCATCAAGATTATCGATCAGAATATAGCCGACGACGGTTTCCGCATTTGCCATTTTCTGTTCCAGCGTGACAAGATCGCGTTTGTCGTTCCAGAGCAGAAGGGAATAGGGTTTATCCTCAATGGAGAAATCATAATTTTTTACACGAAAATCGCGGCGTAGCTGCTCTCTTTCTTCGTTGAATACGGTGTTGTTGTGGAAATGTGCGTGTACGGTCGGAAGCACGGCAACAGGGAATCCGTCGGGCGCATCGGAGGAGCGGATTTCACGCACGGTAGCGGTACAGTACTGGTCGAGATATCTTCCGTAAAGGACTTCGCCTGCATGGAAAATCTGCGCGGCAGCCTTGTTGTACCAGGTGATTCTGCCGTCATTGTCACAGATGACAACGGGCATATACAGACGCGAGAACAGATCGAGAGAGATCGAACTGAACATCGCGGCTTCCGCTTCATCAGCGGCGCTTGTGATGCGCAGAGAGAAGAACTTGAATGCATATCCGATGATAATAAGACCGATCACATAAAGAACGATCATAACAATGCCGCATCCGATGGCAGAGGGTGGTTCAGAGGCGGACATGATGAGCGCATAAATCAGGAGCATCAGTACCCCAAATGCTTTTTGTACGGTGTGCTTGACGGCACCCGGTCTGGAAAAATATCGGAACCATTTCATGATAAGGACAGCGCTCCTTTCTGAAGATTAGACTTTGGGAAATCAGAAGATTGACCGTCCGCCGAAGAAGACCTCGCCGATACCGTCGATGAGCACAAAAAAGATGGCATACGACGGATATACGAGAACGAGAAAACCGATGACAACCGCTGTGATGATAAACGAGCGGCGGCGGAACGGGTCCTTTGCGCGTCGGGCGAGGGAATTAAGACCCATTAAAAAGATACCGGGCATCATCATGGTTGCGAGATTGGCGGACGCAATCTGCGTAATCGATGTGCTGCTTCCTGTCGGAAACATGTTGATCAGATACGCGATGACAAAGATGACCGCAGCGGTACGGCTGACGGTAATACGGTAATTGCGCGGGAGCATAAACGGGGTTTTGCAAAGACGCGTCAGCGTGCGGTACACGGTCAAGGCGAGATACGCAAGCACCTGTGCGCCGATGGCAAACAGGGCAGGAAATGCGAGCTTGACAGAGTTGACCGAGAGATCTACGGTTGCACGAAGATAGGCTTCCATTGCGGCCTTTTGCTTTTCGGCATCTGCGGGATCGGTCGGGGAAGCGGCAGGATCAGCGCCGAGAATCGGATGGGAGAGATCGGCCTGATCGTTACTGCTCTGTGCAGCGGATTCCATGGCTTCGTAAGCGCCGACCATCGAATCGGTCATCTGTGTACGCATCTGCTCAAAGAAATCGTTGTAGGATGCCTTCAGTGCATCCGGGGCGATCGTGCCGTTGTGCATCATATAGGTGATCAGAAACAGAATGAGAATCGCGATTCCGATGGCACAGGCACCGCGGATGACCGTCTGCGTTTTGTTTCGGAAACGGAGCATGCAGAGCACGATTGTTACGGCAAGCGGCAGAAACAGCAGGGTCTGGAAAGCGTGATAGATGCTGAATGTCGCGGCATATGCGGCAATCACCGAAATCGGAATGACCGCGAACAACAGCGGCGAAAACGTCAGCAAATACGTATAGGAGAACAGCCCGGCGGTAATCGCGGCAAAAACAGACGCAGACAACAGATCCGGACAGATACCGCTGATTGCGGCACCTGCTGTGATCAGAATAAGCAGAAGGATTCGCGCAAACGGGGAGGGCGTGGGTTGACTGACAGGAGCCGCCGACGCTTCTGCATCCGCTGTGGAATGAGGTTGATTGGGATTTGTCATATTGGGTTCCTTACAACATCGGACGTGATTTTTGCAATAGAATGGCAATTATACTTAATATATAGTATACCAAAAAAATATGAATTTTGCAAGAGAAATACTAAATTTTCTTCCAAATTTTACCGAAATGTCGGACGTTTTTTGATTCCGAAAAACCGCAATGCATTTTCTCTCGTGATATCGCGTACTTCCTCTTCGGAAATACCGCGGATTTCGGCGATGCGGGCGGCGGTGTGGACAAGATATCCCGAGTGATTGGTCTTTCCGCGATGCGGATGCGGTGTCAGATATGGCGCGTCGGTTTCGATCAGCAGATGCTGCAGCGGAACGGTTTGGGCAACTTCCACGGTCTGACGGGCGTTTTTGAATGTGACAACGCCGGACAGGGAAATCATCCATCCACGGTCACAGAGCTGACGTGCCATTTCCGCCGAGCCGGAATAGCTGTGAAGCACACCGCGTACATCGGGATGTGCGGCGATCATGTCCATGACAGCACCGTGAGCTTCGCGATCGTGAATGACGACGGGAACCTGTTTTTCTTTGGCAAGCCGCATCTGACGGTCAAACCAGAGTTTCTGAATATCGTGCGGAACATCATCATAATGAAAATCAAAGCCGATCTCCCCAAGACCGACGACTTTTTCATGGTCGAGCATTTCCGCAAACTGTGCGATGATATCCTCCATCTGTCCCTCGTCAAACGGCAGAGGACAGGAGCCGGGGTACATGCCGACGACGGCGTACATATCGGGATACTGTTCTGCGAGTGCGATGGCAGATTTGGAATGGGGGATATCGGTACCGACATTGATGATATGGGAAATTTCAGTGGTAAAAAGCGTATTGAGGAGCTCATTTACCTGCGGCAGTCCGGTATCCGGGGAGGCGAAACGGCTGTCGTGATAATGGGCATGGGTGTCGAAAATGGGATGTTGAGATTTCATAATACTCCAAAACAAAGGGGAACCGCAGGACGATTCCCCTTTTTGTTTGTTCAATCTTAATGAATTTTTGTGCCGAGCGGCATCGAATCGGGCAGGAAGACGACTTCAATGTGATCGCCTTCGCCGCCTGCGAGGATCATGCCGCAGGACTCAACGCCGCGCAGCTTTGCGGGTGCGAGGTTTGCGACCATCATGACTTTCTTGCCGATGAGATCGTCGGGCTTGTAGCACTTTGCAATG
>JAFYTT010000381.1 GCA_017558715.1 Clostridia bacterium
CATCTTAACCATGGTAATGTTCCTCCAAAATTTTATGAATTATACTTATTTGTTTATATAGAAATGTGAATGTCATCAGCGGCGGAAGCCGGGCATGCGTCTCTTACCGAAACCGCCGAAGCCCTTTTTTCCCATACCGGAGAATTGCTTCATCATTTTCTGCATTTGTTCAAACTGCTTGAGCAGTCGGTTGACATCTTCAACCTTCATACCCGAGCCTGCCGCAATACGCTTTCTGCGCGATGCGTTGATGACGGACGGATTCTGACGTTCGCCCGGTGTCATCGAAAGGATGATTGCCTCCATACGGTCGAGCTGCTTTTCGTCAATATTGGCGTTTGCAAGCTCTGCCTGGTTGATGCCGGGAATCATACCGAGCAGCTGCTGCATCGAACCCATCTGGCGGATCTGTCTGGACTGCTCCAGAAAGTCCTCTAAGTTGAAGGTCTGCTCACGCATCTTGCGTTCCAGTTCAACAGCCTGCTTTTCATCGAACTGCTGCTCTGCCTTTTCAATCAGCGAAAGCACGTCGCCCATACCGAGGATTCTCGATGCCATACGGTCGGGGTGGAACGGTTCGATCATATCGAGCTTTTCGCCTGTACCGATGAACTTGATCGGTTTGCCGGTGACATGACGGATTGACAGTGCCGCACCGCCTCTGGTATCGCCGTCCATCTTTGTCATGACCACGCCCGTGATATCGAGCAAATCATTGAAGGACTGTGCAACGTTGACGGCATCCTGACCGGTCATCGCATCGACAACAAGCAAAATTTCCGACGGTTCGGTCAGCTCACGGATCTTACGAAGCTCTTCCATCAGCTCTTCATCGACGTGCAGACGACCTGCCGTATCGAGGAAGACGAGGTCATTGCCGTGCGCCTCCGCGTGTGCAACCGCGGTCTTTGCGATTTCCACAGGGGAAACCTTGTCACCCATCGAGAAGACGGGGATGTTCAGCTGTGCACCGACAACCTCCAGCTGCTTGATTGCCGCCGGACGGTAAACGTCACAGGCAACGAGCAGAGGACGCTTGCCCTGCTTGCGGAAATAAGCGGCGAGCTTACCGCAGTGCGTCGTTTTACCGGCACCCTGCAGACCACACATCATGACAACGGTCGGACCCTTTTTGGCAAATTCCAGACGCGCGTTGGTTTCGCCCATCAGTCGGGTCAGCTCTTCGTTGACAATCTTGACAACCTGCTGGGACGGAACGAGGCTTTCCAATACTTCGGCACCGACACAGCGTTCCTGCACAACCTTGATGAAATCCTTGACGACCTTGAAGTTGACGTCCGCTTCGAGCAGCGCCATCTTGATCTCCCGCATACCGTCCTTGACGTCAGCTTCGGTCAGTTTGCCTTTGTTTTTGAACTTTTTGAATGCGTTCGACATTTTTTCGGAAAGACCGGAAAACATCGCCATGGCGGTATACCTCCCATCAGATTTCAAGCATTTCGAGTTTTTGCAGAGCTTCACGGATGACGGCATCCCGCGGACGGCTGTCGTCGGAAAGCAGTACGGCAATTTCCGCACGCTGCACACGAAGCCGATCAAATCTTGCGATCATACCGAGCTTTTCCTCCAGCGAATCGAGAGATTCCTCCGCACGGCGGACAGCGTCTCGCACACCCTGCCGTGTGATACCGATCTCATCGGCGATCTCTGAAAGCGAAAAGTCTTCGTTATAATAAAGATCCATCATCTCACGCTGATTATCGGACAGCACCTCACCGTAAAAGTCGAGGAGCAGACAGTATCTCATGTTTTTTTCCGACATGATTGTGTCCTCCGGGTCAGCATTCTGTTTGGTGTAAAGCTGTTTTCTTTACACGCATGATATTATACCATAAATCCATTGCTTTGTCAATAGTTATGTAAAGAAATTCTCTTTACAGCAAGCACTTTCCTTTACAGAACTTTGCACAACATTCCGGGCTGTTTTTTGTGCACGATGCACAAGTTTCAAAATAAGACATAAAAACAACGGAGATCACTCTCCGTCGTCTTCGTTATTCGCTTTGCGTTTTTTCTGAATCGCGGTCAGCACAAGAAATGCACCGACAAGAACGGCACCGATCACGGCGACGGTCAGAATGGGGGTCATTCCCGCATCCCCGGTCAGCGGCGCAACTGTCAGTGGATACGTCATGGAAAAAAGATGGTTCATGGGTGACTCCTTTCTGAAAACAGCTGATTTTATCATGTATTTATATTATTATACCATATATTATATTGTTTGTCAAGGTTCTGCAATCTGCTTTTTCGTATATCGTCGAAAAATTCCGATGACTTCCACTCTGTTTTCCCGTTAAAATTCACAAAGTTCAAAATCCGACCGCAAAATCGGTGAAAATTGCGAAGAAAGATTTGACAAACCGATGATTTTGTTATATAATAGTATTGTTATACAATCAAAAATCAGGCATGAAATTCATGCTGCTCGATAAAAGGAGGATTCTCATGGATTCAGTCACTCGCAGAGAACTTCAGAAAACAGCGGCAAACGTCCGCCTTGGCGTTCTGGAGGAAGTTTTCAGTGCATCTGCCGGTCATCCCGGTGGATCGCTTTCCATCGCCGATATCATCACTTATCTTTATTTTGCAGAAATGAACGTCCGTCCCGAAGAACCCGATTGGGCTGACCGCGACCGTTTCGTTCTCTCCAAAGGTCATACCTGCCCCGCTCTTTATGCGGCACTCGCAGAAAAGGGCTTCTTCCCCAAAGAAGATTTGAAGACCTTCCGTCATATTGACAGCTATCTGCAGGGGCATCCGGACAAGAAGCACATTCCAGGTATTGATATGTCCTCCGGTTCTCTCGGTCAGGGTATTTCCGCAGCCTGCGGTATGGCACTCGCCGGCAAGCTGCAGAACAAGGATTATCGTGTTTACACCGTTCTCGGTGACGGCGAATCTCAGGAAGGTCAGGTTTGGGAAGCTGCCATGTTCGCTGCCCACTACAAGCTCGATAACCTCTGCGCTGTCCTTGACTTCAACGGTCTGCAGATCGACGGTGCTGTCACCGAGGTCATGAACCCCACGCCGCTTGACGACAAGTTCCGTGCGTTCGGCTGGCATGTCATCGTCATTGACGGTCACGACTTTGATGCCATCGAAGCGGCATTCGCAGAAGCAAAGACGATCAAGGGTCAGCCGACACTGATTCTTGCGAACACCACCAAGGGTAAGGGTGTTTCTTATATGGAAAACAAAGCAGGCTGGCACGGCAAGGCACCGAACGCAGAAGAATATGCACAGGGTGTCGCTGAGCTGAACGCTTATCTCGAAACGCTGTAATTTAGGGAGGAATATCACAATGGCAGAAAAGATTGCAACAAGAGAAGCCTACGGTTCCGCCCTCGCGGAATTCGGCTACAAGTATAATATCATCGTCTTTGACGCGGACCTTGCGGAAGCAACAAAGACCATCAAGTTCAAAAAGGAACATCCCGACAAGTTCTTTGACTGCGGTATCGCAGAATCGAACATGCTCGGTGTTGCGGCAGGTGCTGCTGCGGCAGGTATGATCCCGTTTGTTTCGTCCTTTGCGATGTTCGCGGCAGGACGTGCGTTTGAGCAGATCCGCAATTCCGTCGCATATCCCCAGCTGAACGTCAAGATCGGTGCGACCCATGCAGGCATCACCGTCGGTGAAGACGGTGCAACCCACCAGTGTCTGGAAGATCTGGCACTCATGCGTACCATCCCCGGCATGGTTGTCATGAACCCCGCTGATGCTGTCGAAGCACGCGCGGCTGTTGAAGCAGCAATTCTGCACGACGGTCCCGTCTACATGCGCTTCGGACGTGCTGCTGTGCCGGTCATCTTTGATGCAAACAATTTCAAGTTTGAGATTGGCAAGGGCGTTATCCTTGCAGATGGCACCGATGTCACAATTGCCGCTACCGGTGTTATGGTAGAACAGGCGCTGATCGCACGTGAGCTTCTGGCAAATGAAGGCATTTCCGCCCGCGTTGTCAACTGCTGCACGATCAAGCCCATCGACCGTGAGCTGATCACCAAGTGTGCCGAGGAAACCGGATGCATCGTCACCGCTGAAGAACATTCCGTCATCGGCGGTTTCGGTTCTGCTGTCACGGAAGTCCTCTGTGAGACTTGTCCTGTTCCCGTCCTGCGCGTCGGCACGGAAGACGTCTTCGGACGCTCCGGCAAGGTTCCGCCGCTGATGGAGCTGTACGGTCTGACCGCACAGAATATTGTTGATAAAGCAAAGCGCGCTGTCGCAATGAAAAAGTAAGACAAAAACGAAGATTGCGCCCACCCCGATGTTGTTCGAGGCGGGCGCTGTTTTTTTCACTCGCCGCAGGCAAATACCACTCACACAGTGTTATTCCGTTTTCACGGAGTGATATTGCTGCTGCACAGCAGTGATATTGCCGCTTCACGTCAGTGATATTTGATTTGCCTGTCAGCAAATCAAGTTGGGAGGACACCCTCCAGATCAAACGGCGGCGTATACTCCTCCTTTGCCGAGGACTTCTCCTGGAAAAATCCCCGAAAGCCGTATTCACGGACTTTCCTGCATACCGATTCATATTCAAACGTCGTCACACGGCGGTTAATCTCCGGAAATTCCTCTGCCCGATAAAACGGTGTGTATTGGCTCATCAGCGACAGCAGAACCTCGTCCGTGCCGAAGTTCTGTGCGATATCATCGACACACGCAATCGAATCGTGCCGACCGCCGGGCATGACCAGATGACGGATGACACATCCGCGCGTCATGATACCGTCATCGTCAAGCACATACTTCCCTGTCTGACGCACCATCTCGGAAATTGCCGCAAGCGCGATGTCTGGATAATCGGCGGCGGCGGAATACTTCTTTGCCCGCTCCGCACTGTGGTATTTGTAATCGGGCAGATAGATATCGACATATCCATTCAGTCGTTTAAGCGTTTCCACACGCTCATAGCCGCCGGAATTCCAGACAACGGGTACCGTCAGTTCTCTGCCGCGGATCCGGTCGAGCACGCGCAGAACCGCTTCCGTATACGGTGCTGCCGACACGAGGTTGATATTATGTGCGCCCCGTTCCTGTAAAGACAAAAAAATTCCGGCAAGCCGTTCTTCTGTAACCGGCAGACCAAAGCATTCGGCGCTGATTTTATAATTCTGGCAGAAGACACATCCGAGCTGACAGCCGGAGAAAAACACCGTCCCCGAACCGCGTGTCCCGGAAATACACGGCTCTT
This sequence comes from Clostridia bacterium, assembly GCA_017558715.1. Taxonomy (GTDB): domain Bacteria; phylum Bacillota; class Clostridia; order Oscillospirales; family CAG-272; genus RGIG3925. The sequence goes on from JAFYTT010000381.1 coordinate 5,223, forward strand.
CCCACATGTGAAGCGCCGCACGTGCCAAAAGGATTTCGTTCCCCGCACCGCAGATCCCGCGCTGTCCGTTACTTCTTTCTGCACCGCACATGCGCGGACACAGCATACAACTGCTCATATCAAGTCACTCTTTTCTTAATTATCATTTCTTTTATTGTATCATAAAACGCGCAAAAAGTAAAGAGGACGATTCCCGCGGCAAGACAAAACAACCTTAAAATTCATCAATTATGATTGAAATGTAAAAATTTATCCAACATAGTTGACAATAACGGGTGTTCTGTGGTACAATATAGATGTGTGAATTTTACTCACATCCGTTTTTCTTGTTTATTTCCGACAATTTCCGCAAAAAATCTTCAAAAGATTTCAACACACAGACCGATGAGCTTCATCGGCATGTACCGAGAGCGAGGTTCTTTGACAGGCAATGGACAATCTGCCCGAAACCAACAATGTATCCCCGACCGCAGAGGTCCGTTTGATTACTTCTGCCAAAGGCGGTGTCGGAAAGTCGACCGTCTGTGCCAATCTCGGTGCGGCATTGGCAGAAAGCGGCAAGCGCGTTCTCCTCATCGACTGCGATATCGCAAACCGTTGTCTGGATCTGATGCTGGGTCTGGAAAACGAAGCAATATTCGGCATCCGGGATGTTTGTCATGGTGCAGTTTCCCTCTCCGACGCCATTTATCAGGCACCGACACTGCCCTCCCTTCACCTGCTTGCAGGAAGCCTTCTGTCCGATGAGGATCTTGCAATACTGCCGGAAAAATTACCCTTATACAATAATAACATGGCTCGTAAATGGTTATGATAATCATAGTGGTGTAACCCATGTTTGCATAGTTACAGGTTCACCTGCTAGCGCAAGTGATTGTGTATGGCAATCAGGTAAC
>JAFYTT010000040.1 GCA_017558715.1 Clostridia bacterium
ATCATCTTCGTCAACAATGCCATTTACGGTATGACCGGCGGTCAGATGGCTCCGACCTCCCTCCCCGGACAGGTCACGCAGACCTCTCCCTACGGACGTGATGTCACCACCGCTGGTTACCCCATCCGCGTCAGCGAAATGCTGTCCACGCTGGAAGGTCCCGAATACATCGAACGCGTCGCTGTCAACAATGTCAAGAATGTCAAGAATGCCAAGAAGGCGATTCTGAAGGCGTTCAAGAACCAGGTAGAAGGCAAGGGCTTCTCTCTGATCGAGGTCGTTTCCACCTGCCCGACCAACTGGGGTATGACACCCGTACAGGCTCTGGAATGGGTCAATACCAACATGATCCCGTACTATCCGCTCGGCGTTTACAAGGACAAGACAGCAGCCGCTGCTGCAGCTGAAAAGGAGGACTAAGAACATGCTGACTCAGATTCTGATTGCAGGTTTCGGCGGACAGGGTGTTCTGTTTGCAGGTAAGTTTATCGCGTACAAGGGTCTTTTTGAAGGCAAGGAAGTCTCCTGGCTGCCTTCCTACGGTCCCGAAATGCGCGGCGGTACTGCCAACTGCTCCGTCATTCTCTCCGACGATCCCGTCGGTTCTCCGATCGTTTCCAATCCCGACGTTCTGATGGCAATGAACCTGCCGTCTCTGGACAAGTACGAGAGTGCCTGCGTTCCCGGCGCGAAGCTCATTGTTGACTCCACGCTGATTGAACGCAAGGTTGAACGTACCGACGTCGATGCGTACTACATCCCCGCAACCAAGATGGCAAACGATGCCGGTATTCCCACGCTTGCCAACATGATTATGGTCGGTAAGATGATCCGCGAGACAGGCTGTATTTCCTTTGAAGAAATGGAAGCAGCACTGGCAAAGGTCGTTTCCGCAAAGCGTGCAAACCTCGCGGAAATCAATCTGAATGCCCTCAAGATGGGTTACGAATACGAAGGTTAATGCAACAAGAAAGATTGCCCAACTTCCGAAACGGAGGTTGGGCAGTTTTGTTTTTGTGTGATGTGGTTTATTTCTGCGCATCCCGCACGAGCAGAATCGAAGACTGGATGTCGGCGGGATTGTCCGCGCTGATATCAAACAGTCGGCAGCCGCGAATGTCTTCGTTATGGCAGGCGTGGTAGGACAAAAATCCGTCGTAGCCGAGCATGATGCCCATGTAATTTGCCGAGAACTGGTTTTCGTGCTCATGCCCGCAGAAGATCGCCTTGACGTCGCCGCGCTGAACACAGGCAGAGAAGAGCCCCGAATTGAGGGTGTGCGATGCAACGTCCTCGAGCTGATATCCCTTGAAGTTGACCTTGTTCTTGTGGATGGTGACAAGTGCGTGCTCGGGCGTGGGAATGTGCATGTACATCAGCGACGGGACTTTGTGTCCGAGGTGGTTTTCCAGCATCTGCGAGGTCTGCCAGTACCAGAAGACCTGCGAGGTACGCGGACCGTCATAGTCGCCGGACGATGCCTGAGATGCCTGGTAATAGCGGGTGTCTGCGGGAAGTCCGTAGTCCTCGAAAAACTCGGGCATGGAGTGGTTGGAATCAAGTCCCCAGACGCCGAAGAGGACATCTGCCCCATCTGCATCGAACACAGGCAGGAAATAGTTGCCGACACCGTCGATATCATCGGGTCCTGCCTTGGACACACAGTGCGGATACGACTCGTAAATCGGTTGTTGGACTGCATTGGGTACGCCGTAATTGTCGTCGTGGTTGCCGAAAACGTGTGCCCACGGGATGCCGCGGCGCTCCATCGGTTCGGAAATCGCGTCAAGGACGAAGCGAACATCATCGACGGTTTCCGCGTGAATGTAGCCGGGACCGCAGATGTCGCCTGCGATCAGAACAAGATCGGGATTGGCTTTGGCAATCAGCGCTTCGATCGCGTCGTGGGTTTCATTTGCGGCAAATCCGCGACCGCCGTGGATGTCGGAGAACATCATGATGCGGAAATTGCCGTCGGGGCGAAAACGGAGCGGCAGTTTGGTTGTGAGAAGGTCCTTTGCAGTTGTGTTCATGTCAGTTACCTCTTGTCAGGATATGGAAAACCGCCGTTTGTCGTTTGACAGGAAACGGCGGCTTTTTGTTTGATTGCAGGGACGATTTACGTATCACCCGTTTGTTATTCTTCGGATGCAGGGGAAATGGGTGCGGTTTCAAACTTCTTGCGTTCAATGACGTACTGGAAGAGAATGATGACCGCGATCAGACCGAGACCGACAAAGTCTGTGATCGTCTCGGGGATAATCATGCAAAGACCTGCAGCGATCAGGACGATTCTCTGCCAGATCGATTCACGATGGTGCATAAAGCCTTCCATGCCGGAGGAGATGGCGTAAATACCGATTAAAGACGTTGCGAAGATCGAGACGACATCAAAGACAGACGCTTCATAGCCCTCGATGATGAGCAGCATATTCGGGCTGTACGCAAAGATGTAGGGAACGATGAATGCGGTGATCGCAAGCTTGGTCGCTTCAATACCGGTTTTCAGCGGATTGGATTTTGCAATGGCAGAGCCTGCATAAGCGGCAAGTGCGACGGGCGGGGTAATATCGGCGACGATACCGAAGTAGAAGACGAACATGTGCGCCGCGAGCATCGGGATGCCCATTTCGATCAGAATCGGTGCGGTGATGGTTGCCATGATGACGTAGTTTGCGGTCGTCGGGACACCCATACCGAGGACGATACAGCAGATCATGGTGAGGAACAGTGCGATCAGCGTACCCTTTTCAGCGAGCGGGACAATGACCTGAATCAGCGTCGAGCCAAGGGCGGTCATCGTGACGACACCCGAGATGATACCCGCGATACCGCAGGCAGTGGAAACACCGACGGAGTTGTTCGTACCGCCTTCCAGCCCCTCAAGCACGACGGTCGGGGTCAGCGTTGCGCCCTTTGTCAAGAACGAACAGCCGAATGCGGAGAGCATGGCAAGGAAGATGGACAGACCCATTGCAAGTGCCGCGACCTTCCAGAGCAGAAGAAGCACAGCGAGCGGAATCAGCGGCATCAGGGCGAGGAGGATGTCATAAGCGCCGTTCATTTTGCCTGTGAAGATGCGCTTCAGTGCCGCCTTGTCAAGCAGCGCGACGATCAGCGCAAAGAGGATGGCAAACGATGCGGACATACCTGCCGTGTAGTGGTTCATGCAGATGACGAGCACGACGATCGGGAGCAGCATGTAGCCGTTGGAGAGGAGCAGCTTGAAGAAGTTGGGAAGCGTTTCCTTGGGCAGACCGCGCAGACCGAGACGCTTGCCTTCAAAGTGAACCATGATGAAGATGCCCGTGAAGTAGAGCAGAGCAGGCAGAATTGCCGCGATGACGATGGAGAAGTACGGGTAACCCGTAATTTCGGACATTAAGAACGCCGCGGCACCCATGATGGGAGGCATGATCTGACCGCCGGTGGAAGCAGCAGCTTCAACGGCTGCGGCAAACTCGGGACGGTAGCCGGTGCGATTCATCGTCGGGATGGTGACAGAGCAGGAACCGACGGTATTGGCAACGGAGGAGCCGGAGTACATACCTTCCAGTGCAGAGGAGATGACGGCTACCTTTGCGGGACCGCCGACCTGAGAGCCTGCAATGGAGTTTGCGAGGTCGACAAAGAATGTACCGATGTGGGTCTTTTCAAGGAAAGAACCGAGGATGATGAACAGAATGATGAACGAGGAACAGACGGAAATGGGAGAGCCGAAGATGCCCGTGCCCATGCTGTAGAACAGGTTGAAGATGATGTTGCGCAGCGCTGTTGCAGGGTTGTTGGAGAACATATAGAACGCGCCGTAAACGAAGAACGCACCTGCGACACAGAGAATCGGAATACCGATGGCGCGGCGGCAAAGCTCAACGAGAAGCAGGATACCGAGGATACCCATGATGATTTCGGTCGTGCCGATGACGTTTGCCATGAAGATGATCTTTTCCTGGAAGACGACATAGTAGCCGTACACGAGGATTGAGCCGACGGCACAGACGATATCATACCACGGGATATAGTTTTCTCTCTGCTGATCTTTTTTGTTGAACGGGTATTTGAGATAACCGACAGCAAGTGTCAGACCGAGAAAGAGCGGAAGTCTGGTGTACGGGGTAGCGTTTGCAATGAGCAGGGTATTGACGAGCATGAAGAGCGCGTATGCGATAAAAATGACGCGGACAAGCGTATGGCGCCAACCGGTTAGGATTCGGTTTGTACTGTCGCGGTCAAGCTCGCGCATGATCTCCTCTGCGGATTTTTCAACAGCTGGAGCTGCTGCTTTTTTTGATTTTTTCAAAGTGAGTAGCCTCCGGAAATATGCGTTGATGGATGGAACGGTATCAGTCAGGGACGGATATCGGTGTTACGGATGAATGGAGAGAATCTGAGTGCCGCTTCGCTCGGTGTGCGGCAGTGATTCACGAATCGACGGATCGAAAAAATCGGGGAGAAATTGCATCGATTGGACAGATGCTGCCGGGCGATGCATGAATCGCTGCTGCAATAAAAGGGAAGAGATGACTTCATCCCATGAAGGGAAGTGGCGATAAAATCAACCGATACCCCGAGTGAATCACACACGGGGTATCGAGTTTATATAAGAATTTGGTCTGCCGAAACTGACAAATTACTGACC
>JAFYTT010000382.1 GCA_017558715.1 Clostridia bacterium
GGCACATAATCTCATCTGTGATTTCGTCGTAGACTGCCGCACCGATATAGCATGTCCAACCGGTCTGCGCAAACAGACGGACTTCCTCTTCCCATTCGCCGCCCGCTTCCTTTCTTCGGACGACAAGATGTGCTTCATCCGCATGGTCAATACGGGTGTCGCGGCGGTCATTGGAAAACGCCAGTACCGTACCGTGCTTCGTCGTGACGATGGACGGAATACGGTAATTGGCACGCGGATCGGCATGCGTATCGAATAAAATCTGTTCTTGGAATAGCATTACAAATCTCCTTTTTATGAGCATGATTTTGATATTCTCATTTTACATGATTTTCAGTAATTTGTCAATATACCGCGAACAATCGGCAAAAAACAAAACCGAGGAATCAAACCCTCGGTTTTGTAACAATTCTTTTGAAAATCAGCTTCTTGCGTCGGAATTGACTTCGATTCCCGCAATGACCTTCTTTGCGTCGGAAATGAGCTTTGCCGCCATGTCACGGTTGACATAGAACTCGCCCTCACCGTTGATGGTCATGAAGCAGCGGCGTGTTGCGTACGCGTAGAACTTGTACTCGGTGACAACGCCCGCTTCCGTTGTGATGCGCATCGATGCGATACACTTGGATTCATCAGTGGAGGAATCTTCTGTGTAATCTTCAATTTCGATCGACAGCATGGTCTTGTAAAGCTGGCGGAAGTTCTGCGTGTCAACAACCGTACCGGTCAGGTCTTCGGTAACAACAAGTTCCTGTGCATCACCGACGAGACGGAAGTCAGACTTCATCTGCTCTTCGCCGATTTCGCCGCCCCAGATTTCGATCTTTGCGACATTGTTGATGTTGAGCTGGTAGACAGGACGGTCGATGAAATCGATGATGTCGTAGGACAGCCACGGATACGTTGCGGCATCGATAACGGAAATGACGTCAAAGAGCCAGGAGTACACGTAATACTGACCTTCCTCGGTCATCGAGGAGAACCAGACCGCATTGGTGATCGTATACCCGGCATTCGGATCGGTGTAGTCAAAGGAGATCGTGGTTTCGGGAGATGCAAGATCGTACTTTTCAAACAGTGCCATCTGCTCGTCTGTCAGCTCTTCGGTATCCATGGAACCGAGAACATTGAACTCCATAACACGGTTGCCCGTGAAGTTGGTAAAGGACTGCAGCATTGCATCGTAGTTGGTCGAGGAGGGCGTATAGCCGCCTTCGGGATAGACCATCTTCCAGATCGAGGTCGATGCCGTCTGCACACGTTCCGCATCGGTCAGATAGTCGACATGGAGGAAGTCCTCGCCGTTCTTGGTCATATCAAAGTTGGTGATCGTGTAGTATGCCGTTGTGGTAACGGGATACGTCAGAATCGCAGTCATCAGATCACGGACATCGGCAAGCAGGGTCGATGCCAGCGTGGCGTCAAGAACGTAGACAGCAGGTCTGTCCTCATAGGAGCAGTAGAAGCCCGCACCCGTCGGAATCGGCTTACCGATATAAACGGTATGCTCAACGCCCTGTGTCGTGGTCAGCGTATAATAGGAAGGATTGTCAGCCTTGGACAAACCGTATTCACTCATATTCTCGCAGTTTTCGGAAACACGGGTCATGGACAGCGTATAGCCGGAGGAAACGACGAGGGAGGACAGCAGTTCCTTGTCGTAGGAAGCGGTTTCCGCATCCTTGATAACAAAGTTGTCGGATGCATCGCGGTAGAACGTATATGTGCCGTGCGTGTTGTGCACCTCAACGGACTGGATGTTTGCCTTTTCCGTGTGGTTGAACATCAGAATACGGTTCTGGGAACCGAGAACTTCGACCTTACCCTTGTTGAACAGGTCGTTATATTCGATTTCGGAGATCGCGCCGGAGGTCATCTGCTCGGTCAGCCAGGTGTTGATCGGCGGAATTTCTTCCTCGGTAATGCTTTCCAGCATCGGCTTGAGAACGACGTAGTACAGAATCAGACCGACGACCGCACAAACGGCGAGGATCGGGATCAGACGCTGTTTTTTGGAGATATCGGAGCGCTTGTTTGCCTTTTCGGGCTTCTTTTCGCTCTCTTCTTCCGCATCATCCTGGAAGGTGGAGAGGACATCGGCGATGGAGTCCATCGAATCTTCGTCCTCGCCCTCAATCCCGAAGCGGCGATAATCCTCCTGCAGCTGCCGTTCCTCCTCCGTCAGTTCGGGTTCGACGGAAGAGGCAGTTTCTGCTGCTTTGGTTTCGTTTTCCGGTTCTCCGGACATTGCAAATAACATCATAAGTGCTTTCTCCTGATATAAACGTAGGTACCCCAGATCAGCATGGCAATCGGAACGATGGCAACGATGGCAACTGTCCAGCCGTTTGCCTGCTCGGTGGAAATGGACAGACCGATATCGTCAAGAACCTTGAAGTCGATGTTGATCGGCACGTTGTCCTTACCGAAGGCGTTCATGGCGGAGAACAGGATATCAGAGTTACCGTACTGGCGCTGTGCCATATAGGTAGAGTTGCCGAAGTCAGCAGAACCGCAGGCAAGAACGTAGGAGACGCACTCTTCGTTGTTGACGTAACGCATTTCCTGAACGACAGTCATCAGATCGAACTGACCGCGTACGGGATCGCCTTCACCGTCGGAAGGATATGCTTCCGCAGACTTGGTGGTCGTCAGAACAGAGGAAA
>JAFYTT010000383.1 GCA_017558715.1 Clostridia bacterium
CCTTCCGGCAGAACATGGAAAACATCCTGTACTACGGCAGCGATCTGCCGCCGCAAAGCGAGGAAGACGTCCGGATCACCCTGCACGGTGTGAAAAATGGCAGGTACACCGTCCGGATCTGTTCGGTCGGATATCAAAAAAACGACGCGTACACCGCATTTCTGCAGATACCGCACGGCGATTCTCTTTCCCGCGCAAAAACTGAAGAATTGAAAACGCTCGCTAACGGACATCCGGAATCGGAGTATGTCACTGAAATCACGGATGGCGAATTCACGCATACCGCTGTACTGCGCGACAATGACGTTTGTCTCATCATACTTGAAAAGGACGATTGATAACGTCAGACCTACAGAGCACAACAAAAACAGACCTCCTCACTACCGTGACAGCAGTGAGGAGGTTCCCTTTTTTGTAAATTCTATATATTGTAAATAATGCTGTCCCATTCTTTTTTCAGAATCGCGTACTGATCTGCATATAGACTTTGAGTGCCTCATAGGTCTCTGTACGGTTCCGGTAATTACCAAACTTATGCCGCAGCATGGATTCCACCACGGACTTCGGATTGTACACAGAGTGGTACATAACTACCGATATTCTTTTTGAAAATTTTACTCTGTTGAGTATTACAACTTCAGGTTGCAATGCTCCAAAATATTATCGGATCGCCTCGAGCATTTCCATCAGTTCGTCCAGAGCTTTTTGGCTCTTTTCATGTTCTTCTCAACATCGGGAGTGCGGCTGCCGGTGACACGATGCCTTCCGGAACAGCATTATAAGCGTCACGGAAGATTATGCACGCAAGATCGGGAGCGTCACTTTGTGCGCGTCTTGCTTTTGTTGCCAGCTCAATGTCTTCCGAATAGTTTGTAAACGGGTACATCGTCGGTGTCAGCCTGATATTGTACCGTTCTGCCGCCTTGTTTATTTATCTCTTTTCAGTTTGTTGACTTGTTCAGCTTTTGCTTTCGGAAAACAGGAAATGCGAAGTGCCGTGCATCCGTAGGGAATCAGTGTCAGCGACATGACCTCGTCAACATACGCATATCCGTTCTGTACATACGGATCAAGTGTCTTCTGCGGATACGGCGCATAGGAATACGGTGCGCGGTAGCCGGGGACGGAGAGGGAGATCGGGGAATCCTCCCACGGATAACCGTCCGAACCGTTGTCGGTGACAGTGATCTCATCGGCTGACAGATCTTCGGCAAGTGCGGCATTCCATGTGATCAGACGGCGGCGCATCCCCATATCGTCATACACATCAAGACCGGACGGCGGAATGACGGGATGGACATTGAACCATTCCCAGCCCTCGGGAAGCGGCGTTGCGGGATGACCCGGCCAGCCCTGCCAGATCTCCGGCACCTGCAGAGAATAGAGCAGCGGTCCGCGGAAGATGGACAGCGGATGCATGGAAAGGCGGTCATCGTCCTGCATCTCATAAATGCGTACCTGCATCGGCAGGGTCAGTACAAAGACATCACCGTCGGAGAATGCATGATCGACCTTGGCATAGCCGTCAGAAGAAAGAGCAATTTCTTCACCGTTGCATACGGCACGGGGAGCGTCACACCATGAGGGAATACGGAAACGGCAGGTGAGCGGCGCGGCATTCTCATCGGTCTTTTCAAAGCGGAAAGTCAGTGTCTCACGGAACGGGTAATCGGTCTCAAGTGTGATCTTCATCCCCTTATAGTTGACCGTACACGGTGCATAGGTCGAGAAGTACAGTCCATTCTCACCCTCCAGTGCCACGCTGCGCAGAAATTCCGGAAGTACACGCACAGAGTTGACGGGACAGCAGGCAACGGGAACACACGGCGCATAGACCTGATGACCCTCGTTTGCATAGGAGGATGACCCGTGCGCCATGATCTGGTTCGGTGCGGTCAGGTAGGCAATCGCTCGTTCGTCCTTTTTGCGCGCACCCTCACCGCAGTTGAACACGGTCTGCTCCATGTCATCGGCAAAGCACGGATCACCTGTGATCATGGCAAAGTTGGCAAGCGATTTGTTGTACATTGTGATCGCGCAGTATTCCGTTTCGACAACACAGCCGACAGGTGCGAGATATTCCGATTCGCAGGTGATACCGCCGTTTGGCTGCAGCGCTTTTTCCTTGCCCTTGCGGTAGGCGTTCAGACTTGCCTTCAGATAGATCTCATCCGCGCCGCAGGCATACATCAGCGCAGGACGGTCGATCTCGTTTGCGTACAGAGAACCGTGCGTGGAGTTATAGTGAAGATCGGGTGAGAGCATTGCCGAAAGCGATCCGTCAAACAGGTCATTGCGCTCCATGAAATCATAGTAATCATAGCAGAACTGCATCAGGCGTTCATCGCCCGTCAGCCCATACACGCGCGTCATCGGTTCCACGATCGTCATGCCGGCATAACGGGTCTTTTTATCGCCCGCCCAGTTGTCGCAGAACCACAGCATACAGTCATGAACCGCATCGAGAACATCCTGCCGGCCGGTTGCATCGTAATAGGCAAGCATCGCGTTCATGCCGCAGGAGGTACCCCATGCGTTGTAGTCGTCAAAGAAGTCGTCACCTTCGCGGTAGGTTCCGAGATATCCGTCCTCGCGGCGGTTGGCAAGCACGGCATTGGCCCACTCGTGTGCCTTTGCGATCATATCGGGATCGCCTGTGGTAAATGCAAGCTCGATAAAGCCCCACCAGTAGTTGCCGGAAATCTCCGCACCCCAGCCGGGCGCACGGTCACGTCCCCAGCCTTCGTAGGTTTCGCGCGTGGTATACGGTGTGGCGATCATACCGGGC
>JAFYTT010000384.1 GCA_017558715.1 Clostridia bacterium
CCAGCTCGACCTGCAGCTTACCCTCCGCACTCGTCGCATGGAGCGCGAAGATGTCGAGAATCAGCATGGAGCGGTCAATGACGCGGATTTCGCCTGCGCTGTCCAGTTCCTTTTCCAGATTCTTGATCTGTGCCGGGGACAAATCACAGTCAAAAATGACGAGCTTGATATCGCCGCCGCGGCAAAGTTCCGCAAGCTCCTCAACCTTACCCGAACCGATGCACGTACGCGTATCGGGCGTATCCTTTGCCTGTACCATGCGGGCATAGACCGAGCCGCCTGCCGTATCAAGCAGACGCTCCAACTCGTCCATGGAGACCTCACATTCCGTCTCGTCACGGCCGCGCGTGATCAGACCGACGAGTATCGCCTGTGCGCCGCCGACGGTTTCTTCCTTCAGTAAATCCTTCATCTCAACACCTGCCAATCTTTCCTCATTTTTCTTAATCGCTTGTTTGTATCGGATAAAAAATAAAAAGGGTGCCACGCCAAACGGCGATATGCACCCATCTTATTCGGTAATCCTGATATCGGCTTACTTGTTGCCGGCCGACATGCTGAGACGCTTCTTGAACTTGTCGACACGACCGCCTGCATCGACAAACTTCTGCTTGCCGGTGAAGAACGGATGGCACTTCGAGCAAATTTCAACGCGAAGATCACCCTTGGTGGATCTGGTCTTTACGACTTCGCCGCATGCACAAGTGATCGTGCATTCCTTGTATTCGGGATGAATACCCTGCTTCATATCTTTCGCACCTCACATTCAGATTCAAAGTACAATCAATTATACCTTATTTTTTCAAAAAAATCAAGTGGTTTTGCAAAATTTCTCAAAATATTTTTCACATTCTCGCAAAACCCATAGAAATCCGCACGGAAAACGGATTTTTTCATGCGATTTTACGCATAGTTTCCTCCCCGATTTGCCGCTTGTCGATTTTTCTTGACATTGTCCCGGATTTTTGATATAATAAACGGGAGATGAAAACCGTCGATGCACGAGGTCAAATACACATGAAATGGAAATTCACAAACGAACAAAAGGAAACGCTTGATATTGCCGAGGTCTGTGCTTACTGCGAGCATGCCGTTCCGCTGCTGTCGGAGGACGAGGTTCTCTGCCGCAAACACGGTGTTGTTTCCTCTGATTATCACTGCAAAAAATTTTCCTACGATCTGCTCAAGCGCAAGCCCGTCCGCCGCAGACCGACAGAACCGCTCTTGTCAGAACCGCTGCCGACACTGGATGACGATGAATAACGGTCATTTCCGTATTCGCCCGACTATCCAGGAAAGAATCCCGTGAACATCCTTTGCATCCAATGTATAAATGAATAGCAGAACCGCACCGAGCACACCGAGCGCGAAGATCCCAATGATCCGCGACTTTTGCTCGGTCTTTTTTTCGCATCCGATCACGCGGTACGAATACGGCATGACAATACGCGCGATGCACAACCATACTGCCCAGCCGACTGCAATCGCCGCACGGACAGGCATTGGAATCGTACCGCGCAGCATCCAAAGGAAGCAGACAGCGATGGTTGTCAGATAAAACCGCTTATGCCACACTGCCCGCGCATGAAACTTATTGTGATGTTCCTCACATTCCGGCGAACACGGCGTTCCAAGCGGTGAATGTCCGCCGCAGTACGGACAATGCTTTTGTTGTTTTTCTATCATTGCAGACCTCCCCTTCCATCGGAAATTGCAATATCATCGTGATCGGGATAATATACCGCGTAACCGCATACCTTCCCCGTTTCGTTGACGATGACACGCCACAGCTGCTCCGGACCGAGCCTGTGGTGTTCTTCTTCGCGGACAAGCTCTATTTTATAGCAGACATCATCGACATAGTGATAAGGATCGCGCGCATTTCCCGACGCAATGCTGCGCACCGTCAGCAGAGATACAGCACCGACGCGACGCAGTTCTCTTTCCGTGCCGTCGAACTTGTCATAAAACCGCAGACGGTAAACAAGCTCTTCCGAAAAATCATCGTGATACAGTCCTGTTCCCCATCGGCTGTTCTCGTCCGTGGGAACATAGTGCGGGTCACGGCTTTCGTATCGGGAAATCAGCGTCTTCTCCTCCGCATCAAACACCAGATAATACGGTGTATGGAACATCCAGCCGCTGCCGTCGGTGAAGGAATCGTCGAATCGAAAAACAAGTCCGCGATAATAGTCGCAGTACGATTTCACCGTCATGTGCCAGATTTCAATTTCTCTGCCGCGGACAGGTTCCGTGTTTTTGACATAATCAAGCGAGACAATCTGCCGATCCGTCACCGTTGTCTGAGCAAAACCGACTGTCATTTTGAGACTGCCGTCATCAAACTGCTGCCGCGACTCTGCCGCATCACGGATATCCTCCGTTTTCATATCTTCAAGCCACAGCCGTGCTTCCTCCATAACATAACGCGGTGCATCGACATCCCGCGCCATCTGCACATCATGCACACCGCTGAAACCGGAAACCGTCAGAAACACACCGAGCAGTACCGCCAGACAACCGATCGCAGCGACCGCACGGTTTCGTGCTGCCAGCGCATGAATCCGCTCGGTGATCTGCTGCTTTGCAGGTGATACGGCATCCGCTGCCGCAGAGATCACACCGCGAAAGGCGTGCAGACGCCGCTTTCTCGGGTCGGAAAGTGCAAGCAGGGTTCTGCCGTAGGCATACCGTTCTCCATCCCCAAGATGCTTCACAGCAGCCGCATCACAGGCAAGCTCACTATCCTCCTGCGCAAGAAATGCCGCCGCCCACACAAGCGGATTGTACCAATGAAGCGCAAGACAGATACACCGCAGAACAACAAATACATGATCGCCGTGCCGTATATGTGCCCTCTCGTGCGCAAGCACATGGCGAAGCTCTCCCTCGTCCTCCATTAAGAGCAGCTCGCTTTCATCCAGGACGGTCTGTGATGTGACATAAATTGCAGGAATCGGGAAACCGAACAGACACGGCGAAGAAATTGCATCGCTGTGATAGACAGCCGCCCGCACATCGGGAACATCCAGCCGTACCCGTGACCGCCGCAAACGGACATACAGCCGCAGATTCAGATATAGAAAAACTACACCGAACAGGACTGTACCGCCGAGCCATATCCGATACAGCACAGACAGAATTTCGATTTTCCGAGAAGAAAACCATTCCGTCGGTGTTTCATACGGATTGGACTCCTGATTGTCCAAATGCTCGATCATCAGCTCCCGAAGATCGGGTTCCAAATGATCGTACTTTGAAAGTGTCATGTCCCGCACGATCACCTCCTGTGCCTGTGCATTCCACATCGGCACCGCACGGTACAGATATTCCGCGCTGACAGCACTTTGTCCGATCTGCACGGGAATCAGCAGCCGCAGAAGCACGATCAGCCATAAGGCATACCGCAGTCCCACCTTCATGCGATCACCGAAGCAAAAGCGAATCAGCAGAACCGCCAATATTGCTGCACATGATGAAAATACCCAAAGCTCCATGCTTAGTCCTCCTGCTGTTCCTGCTCCTCCGCCTGCCGCAAAACCTCATACAGCGCATCGATTTCATCCCCTGTCAGCCGTTTCCCTGCTGTCATTGCCGACAGCATCATCGAGATACTTCCGCCGAACACACGGTCAAGAAAATGCTCAGTTTCCCGCATGGTTACGGCATCCTGCGCAAGTTCTGTGCGGTAAAGGCGTACGCCATCGTCTCCGTCCTCACAGAGAAGCAAGCCCTTCTCCGTCATGCGGCGCAGAACGGTCAGCGTTGTGGACCGCGACCAGCCGACCGATGCTGACAGCACCTCTGTCAGTTCTCTTGCGGTCTGCGGCATATGCTCCCACAAACAGGAAAGCACATTCCATTCGCTCTCTGTAATATCCATGTTCCGTTTTTCATCTGTCATGGGAAGTTCCTCACTTTCTTGCTGTTTACTTTGTAAACACATTATAGCATATGTTGTTTACATTGTCAACAGCGTTTGAGATAATTTTGCTTTCTTCAAAATAACAAGAAATAACTTGACAAAACACATGCAAATGCAATATAATAAATATTGAAACACAGAACGGCCAAATTTCCATCATCTCCGTCCTATCAGTCGAAAGTTCTGAAACAGGAAAGGAATTAATAATATGAATCGTAAATTTTATCTGCGCCTTCCCGCGCTGCTGATAGCGGTGTTTGCGGTTGTCGGATGCGCATCACAAGCCGAAACAGCGATATCCACAGAAGCACCCAAGCAGGACACTGCTCCCGTCACGGAAGCCGTCACGGAACCCGCCATTGTGCGCGAACAGCCCAATCTTCCCGAAAATCTCGATTTCGGCGGTCACACCTTTACCATCATGAACAACGAACACAGTCTGCCGATGTGGACACAGTACTGTGTCGGTACCGACGATATGAACGGTGAATCTCTCAATGATGCCATCTATTCCCGTAACAAAACCGTCGAAGATCAATACAACTGCACCATTGTTTCCTATCAGACGCTGGATCTCGGCGGCGAACTCTCCAAGCTTGTCAAAGCCGGCGACAGCACCATGGATCTCACAACGCCGCATCTGCGCACATTTGCGTCTCAGGCCGCCGGTGGACTGTATATCGACCTGCACACAGTAGAATCTCTGGATCTGTCCCGTCCGTGGTACGATCAGAACTCTGTTGCCGAGGTTTCGATCATGAACCGCCTGTTCGGTGCCGCAACCGATATCACACTGATGGACAAGCAGGCAACCGGCGCACTTGTCTTCAACAAAGGGATTTATTCCGATTATGATCTGGACAGCACGTTCGGTGATATTTATTCCATTGTCCGTGACGGTAAGTGGACATTTGAAATGATGAGCGCCATGGCAACCTCTGTTTCCTCCGATCTCAACGGCGATGGCATCATGACAGATGCCGATCTATACGGACTGCTTTATCAGCGTGACACCCTTACCAGCTTCTTCACTGCGTTTGATATCAATCTCGCAACCAAAAATGCCGATGATATTCCGGAAATGACGCTGGCATCTGACCGCAATTTCACGGTTACCGAGCATATCTTTGATCTGATTTATCGCGAAGATTATTGCATGCATGTCATGAAATATTTCGGTGAGCAGGACTATACCGACAAGATGGTGGAAATGTTCCAGGGCGATCGCGCGCTGATGATGTGGATTCGTCTGCGCGATGTAGAAGATTTGCGCAGTATGGAAGCCGATTTCGGTATTCTGCCAATGCCCAAATACGAAGAAAGCGACAACAGCTACCGCAGTGCGGTCAACTCCTATGTCGGCACCATGACCTGTATTCCCCAGACCAACTATGACCCGGATATGACCGGATATTTCATCGAAGCACTTGCATCGGAATCCCATTATACGGTCATCCCGGAATACTACAACATCAACCTGCAGGGTAAAATCTCCCGCGATGAAGAAAGCCGGGAGATGCTGGATCTCATTTTCTCCAACCGACACTACGACCTGGGCGAAATTTACGATCCGGGCAACTTTGCAAACACGCTGATCTATTTGACGATGAATGCCAAGCGCGATATCGCATCGCTGTGGGCAAAGCAGGAAAAATCGGTTACACGCAATCTGGAAAAACTGCTTGAAAAATTCGGAGATCTCTGATATCAGCCACACAGCATAATGAAAGGAGACACCCTATGAGCATGACATCAAAAGAACGCTTCCGCCGTATGTACGAACACAAAGAAGCCGACCGTATTCCGATCATCGACTCCCCGTGGGCAGGTACATTCCGCCGTTGGCACAAGGAAGGTCTGCCGACCGATATCGAATGGACCAAGCACTTTGATATTGACCTGACCGCAGGCATCGGATGCGATAATTCCCCGCGTTATCCTGCGCAGACCATTGAAGAAACAGATGAATACCGCATTTACACAACAGGCTGGGGTGCAACGCAGAAGAGCTTCAAGCTTGAGGACTCCACGCCCGAATTCATCTCGATGAAGGTCAATTCTCCCGAGGCATGGGAGGAAGCCAAGGCGCGCATGACGTATTCCGACGACCGCGTGAACTGGAACTATCTGAAGCAGAACTACGACCGCTGGGTCGCAGAAGGTCGCTGGATCACGGGAAACTTCTGGTTCGGCTTTGACGTGACGCACTCCTGGATGGTCGGCACAGAAACGCTGCTCGTCGCCATGTATGAGGAGCCCGACTGGGTCATGGATATGTTCGACACCTATCTGAACCTCGACCTTGCGTGCTTTGACAAAATCCTTGCCGCCGGCTACCAGATCGACTGCATTTCCTGGCCCGACGATATGGGCTACAAGAACAATATGTTCTTCTCAAATGAGATGTACCGCGAGCTGCTGAAGCCCTTCCACAAAAAGGCATGCGACTGGGCACATGAACGCGGTATTTACGTCCACCTGCACTCCTGCGGCTGTATCATGGATCGCGTGGAAGACCTGATCGAGATCGGCGTCGATGCGCTCAATCCGCTGGAGGTCAAGGCCGGCATGAAGCCGCTTCTGCTCAAGGAAAAGTACGGCGACAAGCTCGTCTTCCACGGCGGCATCAATGCGGTTCTGTGGGATGACAAAGAAGCTATCATCGAAGAGATTCGTCGATACGTTCCGAAGATGAAAGAAAACGGCGGCTACATCTTCTCCTCTGACCACTCCATTCCGAACTCCGTTTCGCTTGAAAACTTCGAGGCAATCGTTGCCGAGGTCAAGCGTCTGGGATCGTATTGATTCTAATAAAAATTTTGGGGTTATTGCAGATTTGATACTGCAATAACCCCTGATATTTCAGTCCGTCTCCGCTCTTGTGATGTTGCAGAGCCACTTCTTCTTTTTGTAATGCATCAGAATGACCGGCATCTTGACAAACTCGTCAAGGCACAGGATAAAGTAAACCCACAGCGGCGGAAGCTTGAACAGAAACGCCGCCAGAAAACCGACGGGAACGGCGTAGATCC
>JAFYTT010000385.1 GCA_017558715.1 Clostridia bacterium
TCTGAGCAACGCCCTTCTTACCATCGTACATAATGTTGTTGATCAGCTTGGTAACAAGCTTGGAATTGTACATAGGATCCGGCAGGACATCTCTCTTGGAAATTTGACCTCTTCTCGGCACTGTACTTCCCTCCTTCATAATAATCATGAAATCACAGGTACTCGAAAGTATTTCTTTCGTAAATGCAAATCAAACCCAAGGCAAAGTCATGTTGTATATATAAACAGTAGTTTATTCAAAAACAAGCTTCCCTACGATTAAATTGGCATAACGTCAGTCTAATACTGTGGAATAACCTTTTTCGGTTTTGCTGTGTTGCGGCTATGCGCACCGCACAGCGCGGTTTGGGGCACGGAAAAGCTTACGCCTTCTTAGCCTTCGGCTTCTTTGCACCGTACTTGGAACGGCTCTGGTTACGGTTCGCAACACCCTGCGTATCGAGCGTACCGCGAATGATGTGGTAACGTACACCGGGCAGGTCACGGACACGACCGCCGCGGATCAGGACAACGGAGTGTTCCTGGAGGTTATGTCCGATACCGGGGATATAGGACGTAGCTTCCAGACCGTTGGTCAGGCGGACACGGGCGATCTTACGAAGAGCAGAGTTCGGCTTCTTCGGGGTCGTTGTGGTAACTTTTGTGCATACACCACGCTTCTGGGGAGAAGCAAGTTCCTTGGTTTCCTTGGTGAGAGTGTTGTAGTTCGCTCTCAGAACGGGAGACTTGGGCTTGTACTCCTTAGCCTTGCGTTCGTTTCTCACGAGCTGGTTAAAGGTTGGCATATCGCACCTCCTTTTCTTGTATTTTGAATTTTGTTTATATATACAACCGAACACGGTCGGAGATGCGGAAAACCGCGTCCGGTGCCGGGATCGGGAGTATTCGTTTGTGATTTGCCGGCTTTATGCAAGCTTTGCACAGACTGCACAGCCGACATCGATGCCGCACAGATGTCCGAGCGCTTCCATGGAGGAGCCGGTGACGACCGTCATACCGCATTCCTCACACAGTGCCGTAATCTGCGTGCGCACATGCGCGTCTGCATTATCGGCAAGATATACCGTGGCAGCGCGGCCTGCGCGAATGGCTTTCTTTGTCTGGTTCAGCCCCGCAACGTATGTACATCGCGGAACCGATGTGTCGGAACTCATGATTCTTTCAAAACCGTACCTTTCCGTTAGTTGGGCATTGACAGGATTCTCACTGTTTCTTTCTGTCTCTGACGAAATTATACACCCAGATATTTATATTATAACACTATGCCGTGTGTTTGTCAACCATTTCTTGCAAACCATTGCATTTTCTCTGTTTTGCACAAAGAGTCAGCAGAGTTCGCCAATCACTTCCGTCAATTTATGATTTTAAGAACGGATGACGCTTTTCGGCCTCCTGTTTTTCCCGCATTTCGAGGTATTCCTCACGCAAAATGGCACAGGAAGAGACCGTCCGGTAGTCCCCTTTGATGTAAACGGCACGCCGAAACGTCCCCTCAAAGGACATACCGACCTTCTCCATCACACGGCGGGACGGCAGATTGCCCTCCATATAGCGTGCGGTGATGCGATGCAGATTCAGCCGCAAAAAGCCGAATTTCATCACTTCCCTAACCGCCTCCGGCATCAGTCCCTGTCCGTGGAAATCGGGATTGAGAACATAACCGAGCTCCCCTGCGTTGTTGTCATCGTCAAACGAGGTAAAACCGCAGGTTCCAATCATGCGTCCCGTACCTTTATGTACGACCGCCCAATCGTAAAACTCGCCGTCCTCGTACTGCTTCTGGACATATTGCAGATATTCACGGGTATACGCGCTGTCGGGATGACATTCCCATGTCAGATATGTTGTCACATCAGCACGTCTGGCATAGTCAAACATGTCCTCCGCATCATCGATTCTGAGCTTTCTGAGTGTCAGCCGCTCCGTTTCCAGAATCGGGATCCGGGAGAATATGTTATATATGAAGTGCTTGTTCAACCGTACCACTTCCCCTATTGCTGTTAATGAAAACATTGACAGCAGTGAAATATTCCCGCTGAAGCGGAAATGTGAAATCGCTTCGCGGTGAAATCCGACGTTGTCGGGTGAAATATTCCGCCCGATGGGCGAAATGCGAAAGTAACTTGAAACTTTTCGCCAAAAGCGAAAAATTCCACTCGCACGAAGTGTGAATTTCACCTTGCTGTTGCAAAGTGCAACGGCAAGATTTCATATTTCGTTGCAATGCCGGAAACTGTTAAGTTGACAGCATTGCCACTTCCCCTCGCGCGATATCCTTTTTATTTTACCCGATTTTCGCTGATTTTTCAAGGTTTTTTGCAAAAAATTAAAGTATTGTTTACAGATGCATAAATAAAGGAAGGCGACCGTATTTTCATACAGCCGCTCTCCTCTGAAATATTGTTTATCTGTTGTTCTCGATCATGTCACGCAGAAGCCATACAATGACGTGAGATGCAAAACCGTGGTCGAGAGACGCAACGGTAGAATCGTTTTCCCACAGCGTGCAGGTCGTCAGCGCCATGTTGTAGAAGTAGCCTTCGATGTTGTCAAGGACTTCCTTCATGTTATCGTTCTTCGCCATCATGTCAAGGCGCAGGTAATTACCGATGAACGCGTTCGCGAAGTGGACCTCGGGATATTTGTTGTTCTCTTTTCTCCACGGACCGAAATCGTAGAGCAGCGTGTTCCAAAGTTCGGGATACAGCTCCTTGGTTGCGGTGCCGCAGTAGAATGCGTAATACTGGCAGACCTCGGTGACCTCACCCTGCAGATAGAGCTTGCCGCTTTCGTCACGCAGCATCTGATCTACGAAGAACTGACCGTTGAAGGACAGACGGCGGATCGTTTCGCGCATTGCCTGTGCCTGTGCACCCAGCGCAGGATCGTCATACATTTCGCTCATCGCTTCCAGACATGCGGCATACAGCATGTTGGACGGGAAGTTGACGCCTGCGGTGAGATAATTTGCTCTGGACCATTCGACAAAGACCCATGCATCGAGATTTTCGAGCAGACCGTCTTCGTTGATGTACTGCTTGAAGAACTCAACCAGATCATACAGCTTATCCTTGAATGCATCGATCATTTCACGGTCGCCGGAGCGGTCGAGATATTCACGAAGCTCCATGACCAGCCACATTGCCCAGTTGGGAATATAGTTTTCGTTGTAGTGGTCGGACGGATAACACATCGGGAACATACCCTTGGGCAGACATTCAAAGGATTCGGGCAGCAGGAAGTTTTCAAGGAAGTTCTTTTCGACGACGCACTTACCGGTCAGCGCATGCTCAACACGTGCGGTCCAGAAGGAGTCACACAGCCAGCCGGCACGTTCACGGCAAGGACAGTCGGTATAGAGGTCAACCGCATTCTGACGGTAGGTCTGAATTGCCGCTTCCCAGATCTTGAGGAACTTTTCGTTTTCGGAACGGTATTCGACAAAGCCCTTTTCGGGGGCCGCATATTCGGTCAGGTGGATATCGGAAATTTCCGCATCACCGGAAAGCACGATTACCTTGATGTACTGCATGGTGAACGGTTCCATGGTGAGCAGATCGTATTCGCCTGCATCCAGATCATAACGAACGATGTTGACACAACCCATACGCCATGTGTTGACGTCCCCATTGAACAGCTCATCAAAGGTGACAATCAGCGTTGTGTGCTTCTTTGCCTTGACGTGCATACCAATGAAGCCGGTCTGGTTACAGTACAGCTTGACGGTTGTAAAACGGTTTTCGTTGAGTGCGATCACATCGGGAACATCGACTGCCGCCTGCTCATCGCAGTGGAATTCCAGCGCACCGAAATCAGCGGACAGATTCAGTTCCAGTTCATCCTTGTGATAACCCTTGAGGATCGGAGAAATATCGTCAAGAGAACGGTCGCGCCATTTTCCTGCGTTTTCTTCATTGTACATCACACTGCCGCATCCGATGAGCTGCAGTGCGGGAAGCTTGGTCAGAGACGGGAACGGCACACGGCGCGGCAGATAGGTTTTCTCTTCTACCTGTTCCAGCGGCGTTCTGCCTGCTGTCATCTTGCCAAAGGACGCCGCATAAGCCGCACCCATGCGCCATGCCTCGACAAACGGACGCTGGAAGGAGAACTTCTGCACCTTCTGAACGCGTTCGGTCACGACATCACACGGCATACCGTCCACGGGCGATGTCCATGCGACGATTTCGTTGTCACAGAGAATTTCAGCCTGGAAGAAGGACGGCTGATCCATGGTGTAGTAGTTGTTGACGTTGTAGCCGGCAACTTCAAAGACGAGAATGTTGTCTCCGTCGCAAAGATAAGGATTCAGGTTCAGCTCATCGACACGGTGGAAGAACTTCGGACCGCGTGCAGGACCGTATGCGGCGATCTTGCCGTTGACAAACAAACGGTATACCGTAGAACCCGTCATACGAAGCAGGGTATCTTTGCCGCCTGCGATCACCGCGGTAAAACGGGCGGTCACATTCATTTCAAGCGATCTGCCCGCAGGCCATACGGGAAGCGCTTTCTGGAAGGGATTGTAATTCATTGCAGAATTTCCTTTCTGTTCAGTTAAATTATATTGTTACGGAACGCAGATTCCGTTTCAGACATTTTTGGGGAGTGCCGTCTCCATGCCGGCAAGATGCGCTGTTTTTCCAATGACCACGTCGTGCCATGACAGGTCGTCTTCATAAACAACCGTTGTGATCGATGCATTCGGCACCCACGGGACATTCTTCATACCCGACAGCGGCACGTTCTGCCAGATGCACTGCATGACACGGATCGGCGTTGCGTGTGTTCCGATGACGACCGTTTTGCCGGGATATCTGCGTACAACCGATTCCACCGCCGCACGGACGCGGATTTGCAGATCGGCAACCGCTTCCCCATCGGTACAGACTGCCGCACCGATGTCGGAGAGCCAAACACCGAAATCCGCAGGATACAGTGTGGGGAGATCGTCAAAGCGTTCCCCCTCCCATTTTCCCGCAAAGATTTCACGGAAGCCCTCATCCGGAATAACCTCCATGCCGCGCAGATCGCCGACATGCTTTGCCGTATCGTAGGCACGCCGCAGATCACTTGCGATGATGGCATCGACACAAATGCCGTTCAGCGCTTCTGCTGCCGCCCGTGCCTGTGCGTGTCCGCGTTCGGTCAGACCGAAAACATTGCTCTGCCCGGTAAACCGATGTTCAAAATTTGCTTCACTTTCGCCGTGGCGAATAAAAATCAATGTTGTTGCCATAAACTTAACCTTTATTGTCTGTTATTCTATGTCTGACGGCACATTCCCGCCAATGGTAATCATGCACAGCTCCGGCGCATTGAAAAAACGCGGCACGATCGTGTGATTGCCAAGCCCGCGGCTGACGATCAGACGTCCTTCGTGCATGCCCTGTGCGTATTTCGGGAACAGTCCCTGTCCGGGTGAAAATACGGGGATCTTGATGATGCGAACCTGTCCGCCGTGTGCATGACCCGACAGAACGAGCGGAATGTCAAGATCACGGATTCCCTCAAAATACCACTCGGGTCGGTGACAAAGCAGAATTCGATACCCGTCCAGATGTGAGAATTCTTCCGCAAACGCAAGATGCGATGCATCGATGAAATCGGGTTGTTCCACAAGATCGGGGGCAAGACCACCGATGCGCAATTCTCCGAATTCCGCCGTTTCATTGATCAACAGCGTCACACCCGTTTCACGGATGACACGGTAATCGTCTTCGACCAGCCGTCTTTCATGATTGCCAAGGGCATAGAA
>JAFYTT010000386.1 GCA_017558715.1 Clostridia bacterium
AAGGGGCTGTACCTCGGCTGTGACCTCAACCACTACTTCTCCGAACCCGCATTCCAGGCAGACAAGCTGATTGCTGACGGCGGCGTCGGTGAACAGGTTTACGCGATGACCAAGGTTGGCTTTGATGGCTCCTCCGTCAATGTCAATCCCGTTGACCGCAACTCCCGCTGGCAGATGCCGTACTCTCATGCAAAGGCATTCCTCACCCATCCTTTCTCCGTCATGCGTCACTTCTGCGGCGATGTCACCCACATTCAGGCGTTCATGGATAAGCCCGGTGCACGCCGTCAGTCGGAAGACCTGATGCTGTCCATCCAGTCCATCCACATGAAGTTCCAGAATGGCTGTGTCGGTTATCTGCTGTCCCAGCGCGGCGACGCAATGTTCGGTCTGGGCGGCTGGTGGAGCTTTGAGCTTGCCGGTACGCACGGTACGTTCTGCATCGAAAACTGCGTTGAAAAGCTGACCTACTGGAAGCAGGGTCAGGAACCCACCGTCACCAACACCGGTATTACCGACTTCGGTGCAACCTTCCCGATCCGTATTCACGCATTCTACGAAGACCTGTCCAACAACGTTCCGCTGGAACACCTCCGTGCTTCCGGACGCGATGCGCTCGCTACGATGGAATACATCTTCGCTGCAATCGAGTCCTACGAAAACGGCGGCGAAATCGTCCGTCCGCATGCACTCCCCGCATACCACGGCGATCCGTTTATCATTCATTGATTTTTTTCAGCTTATTACAATACAGACTGCTGTGTGTACCTTGTTCGGTATGCACAGCAGTGATTTTTTACGCTTCATTCCCGATAGAAAACCGCGAGGGCATTGACAAAACGGGTGCGCTGTGTTATAATCAAACCGATAACAAAAGGAGTCTTTGAAAGGAATTCTGACCATCATGACCAACCGTGAAAATTATCTCGGCATTGCAAGACGGCAGGGCTATGAATATATGCCCGTCCATTTTTCCATGTGCCCGAGCCTGCAGAAGCGATTCAACGAGTATCTTGAAGACCATCCGATGTTCATTCCCGAGGGTCCGTCTCATGTCGGTTCTTTGCCGATGATCTGCGCAAAGCCCGAGGATTTTCTGCCGTATTTTGCGGAAAAGCCGCTGAAACCCGGTGCTTCGATTGACAACTGGGGTGTTGCGCATGAGTACGGCTCCGAATCCGCGTATCACATGACCCATATGCGCAATCCGATGGAGGCATTTGACTCATTGGAGCAGATGCAGGCATACCCGTTTCCCGTCTTTACCGCTGTGGGAGCAGAGGAACAGAAGGCACGGGTGGAAGCGTTTCATGCGGCTGGGAAGGCGGTGCAGGGCGGACTCGGATGCTCCATCTGGGAACAGGCATGGTATCTGCGCGGTATGGAGAATCTGTTCTGCGATATGATGAGCGAGGATCCCATGGCGGAGTTTCTGCTTGACCGCGTAACGGACATTGCCGTTTCGCAGATGGAAAGCCTTGCACGCGCGGGTGTCGATTCCGTGTATTTCGGCGACGATATCGGTATGCAGCATACACTCATGATGAGCGAAGACCTTTACTGCACATGGCTCAAACCGCGTCTGAAGCGTCTGATCGATGCAGCACGTGCGATCAAGCCCGATATCATCATCATTTACCATTCCTGCGGATATATCAAGGAATTCATTCCGCATCTGATCGATGCCGGCATTGACATCCTCAATCCGGTACAGCCGGAGAGCATGGAGTTCCGCGAGATCCACCGCGAATACGGAGAACGGCTCTCGTTCCACGGTACCATCGGTACGCAGTCGGTCATGCCGTTCGGAACGCCCGCAGAGGTACGGCAGAAGGTCTTTGAAAACCTTGACATCGCAGGGAAAAAAGGCGGTCTGTTTGTTGCGCCGACACATCTTCTGGAACCCGATGTTCCGATTGAAAACATTGCGGCGTATATTCAGGCGTGTGCGGAGTACACCAATCGGTAACCGATCAGAACCATATATAAAAAACGGATCATCCGATGCTGTGACAGAATTCTATCATCCGCATCGGATTTTCTTCTTGAAAAATACGTTGGAAGGACGGTGACAACACTATGCTTAACACCGCTTATGATCTCAAATCAAAACGTTCGGTACAGAAAACCACCGATCTGCTGCCGGGACACGATCTGTATTTCGGAACACCGCTTCACCAACCGTGGGCAGGATTGCCGCTTGGTGACGGAGATACCGGCTCCCTTGTCTGGATGGAGCACGACGGGATTCATATTCACATCGGTAAGACAGACCTGTGGCAGGACGCACTTCCGAATACCACATACGATGATATTTGCTATGCGTCCGGCTGGGAGGAATGTCACACCATGCAGAAGCATGCGGGGGAGATTACCGTGCGTTTTGACAGCCCGCTGTTTGACTATATGTACCAGAAGGCATATCATGCACGGCTGGCACTTGCCGATGCACATGCGGGGCTGCATGCGGATACGCCGCTTGGGACGGTCGATACCCGTGTCTTTGCGTCCTCCGAGGCACATACGACCGTTATGCATTTGCGTCTGACCTCCGAAGAAGGGGAAGCGCCTGAAATCCGTCTTGCCCGCTGGGGCAGCAGAACGCTTTGGAAATGGTACGGACAGCAGAAAAAAGCGCCTGCGCTTGGTCTTGACGGCACAGAATCG
>JAFYTT010000387.1 GCA_017558715.1 Clostridia bacterium
ACCCCTTGAAGGAAAGTCATCAAGGATTACAATATCGGCAGAATGCAGATAGATCACGGCTATCCCATACAGCAAAACAACAGCGGAAATCATGACAGTGAAAATCAAGAAGATACGTTTCCAAATTTTTTTCGTTTTCATATGCGGCACCTCCTATTCTGTTTTCAGTATATCATACCATTCCCACGGCTGTCAACAAGTAACTTCCTTTGTTTACATAATTTTCATTATTTTGAAAATCTCTTGACAATCTGTTCACTTTATGTTATGATAACATCAGAGGGGCAACCCAATATTGAATCGAACAAAGGAGAATTCCCATGGAAAAAGTAAAAGTAGGTATTATCGGTACCGGCGGTATCAGCCACGCGCATATGGGCGGCTACAAAGCGATTCCCGATCGCGTCGAAATGACGGCTGTCTGTGATATCGACGAAGAAAAGGTTAAGGCATACGCTGCAAAGTTCAACGTACCGCGCTGGTATACCGACTACAACGAAATGCTCGCAAAGGAAAACCTCGATGCAGTTTCCGTTACCACATGGAACGCGGCTCACAAGGGTGCTGCAATCGCTGCTCTGAATGCAGGCGTCAACGTCATCTGCGAAAAGCCGATGGCAATGAACGCAGAAGAAGCCGAAGAAATGAAGGCTGCTGCCGAGCGGAACGGCAAGGTTCTGCAGATCGGTTTCGTGCGCCGTTACGGTGAAGACGCTGCTATGATCAAGAAGTTCATCGACGGCGGTACACTCGGTGATCTCTACTACGCAAAGGCAACCTACCTGCGTCGTTCCGGCTGTCCCGGCGGCTGGTTCGGGGACAAGAGCTACTCCGGCGGCGGTCCTCTGATCGACCTCGGCGTTCACGTCATGGACCTCGTCCGTTACCTCGCAGGCTGTCCCAAGCCCATCTCGGTATACGGCGTCACCTACAACAACCTCGGTCCCGACCGCGCATCCGGTGCAAAGGCAAACCTCGGCTACGAATCCAAGCAGAACAGCTCCAAGTTCAAGTTCGACGTCGAAGACTTCACGTCTGCGATGATCCGTTTTGACAATGGTATGGTTCTGACGGTGGAAGCATCGTTCAACCTCAACATCAAGGAAGACCGCGCCGATATCGAGCTGTTCGGTACCAAGGGCGGCACCAAGATCGGCGGCAGCACCGAATTCTTTACCGATATGAACGGTACGTTCGTCAACATCACACCCGCGGGCGGCGGTGCAAACTTCCGCTTCACCGAAAGCTTCAACGCGGAAATCGCACACTTCATCGACTGTGTCGAACACGGTGTTCCCTGCCGCGCTCCGGCTGAGGACGGCGTCATTCTGATGAAGATGATCGACGCGATCTACAAGTCCGCAGAAACCGGTCACGAAGTCGAAATTACATATTAAAATTTTTGAGGCACCCTCACACGAGGATGCCTCTCATTTTTACTTTCTTATTCCGTTTTCATCAAACGTTTTCTTCAGCGCCCGCTCTGTCGGAATCAGCGACACAACCAGCGGAATCAGCTGGATCACCGTCAATACCAACGACACCACACTGACCGTATCCACATCTTTGCCATAGACCGCAATCATCGGGATTACGGAGATCACAAGGAGAACCGCGCCGACGAGCATCCATGTACGTCCGATATGATGATGCGCAAATACCCATGTATCCTCGTTTTTCATCGATCTTGCGGAACGGTAACCGTACCAGACATTGATCTTTTTCGGTGCCTGTCGGTGGAATATCCATCCGAACACCAGCATGATCACTGGAATCAAAAGCGACGTCAGCAGCATGTAAATATAGAATCCGTTCATTGTTCTCCCCTTCTTAAATTCAGAGTGTAATTACGCAAAAAATTCCGCGAGAACATCACCGATCACACCCGCCATGCGGTAGAAGCCGAGATCGTTGGGATGACACGTATCGACCGTACATTCATGCGCATCCATATCGCCAAACAGCGTCGCGCCGTCAATGAAGCGGACATGCTTGTCGCCGTTTGCAAGTGCTTTCTGATAGCTTTCATAGATCACGGCTTTCCGTTCCTCGCATTCCTCTTTCCGTCCGAGGACATCGGGACGGGTGATCATAATATACGGAATGTCGGGATGCGCGGCACGGATCGCTTCATACAGCGCAAAATGGGTCTTTCGCAGATGATCTGCATTCGGTGCGTTGTGGTCATAGTCGGAGACAAACGCGGACATCTCAAGAGAAGCCAGATAATCCACCATGATTTTCTCACCGCGGCAGGCACCGGAGAAGCCGAGGTTGATGTAGTCAACGTTCAGTCTGCGGCAGATATGAGACTGATACGACATACCGGGACGCGATGCACATCCGCCCTGGGTGATGGACGAGCCATAATACACAATCGGCTTTTCGTCGCGGTACTTTGCACCGCCGGTAACAGAACAGCCCTTCGGAACACCGATCATGATGTCATCGACACCGCAGTACAGCGGCATATTCAGCGTATAGCAGTTCATACCATCGGGAACACGGGTATCCAGCCAGTCAATGTGGTAATATTCCATCTTCTGTTCAATCGAGGTATCGAGATTCGGTGTCATCGTGCAGATGTAGGTATGACGGTCGCCGTCATCGTGATAAAGATCCAGCCCGCACTCACCGTTGAAGCACATGTGGTTGGAGCGGTCAAAGAAGCAGTAGTGAACATAAATGGCAATCTTCTTTGCATCGGTTGCAAAACGGATACGTCCGCCGGCGGGATGATAACAAAGGAATTTTGTATATTCATTGGTACCGTCGCCAATTGCCTGTGGGGTACGGCGGAAACGAGGATCGGTGTCCTCCTCACCACGGTACAGACCATAGAGTTCAAACGGTGCGTTTTTTACATCATACCAGTCAAAGATTGCTTCGTCAAGAATGTGTCTTTTCAATTCTGTCATGGGAGTCTCCTTTATTTTACAACAAAACCTGCAAAGGCATGTGCAGGAATATCCGTCTCAAAAATCACGCGATTGCCGTCAATATGCCCTCTCGCGCCGCCGATAAAGCGTACCTCGGCATATGCACGGTCAAGGGTCACAACAGGTGCGATGATCTCATCTGCAAAGCAGTTCCAGAGTCCGACCGCACGACCGCCGTCATCTTGATCTTTGACGATCATATAAAGCTCGGGATGATGTGCACAGACAGCCGCAGGCTTCTTACCGCCCTGCAGCCAATCCAGTGCACCCATCGCCTGTGCCTGTCTTGCATAGCTGTAAAGGAGCTGGGAATGACGGTCAACGGAAGTCCATGCAAAGGCATAACATAGGAATCTTTGCCCGTTTGCATTCTCATACAGCCACACCGCAGGATAAGTTTCTGCAGCCGCATGGAAGGTCGAGAGGACAACGGCTCCTTCTTTCAGCGTGACATGACGGAACGTTCCGCCTGTCATGGTACGAAGGTTCTCCTCCTCCATGCCGTCTGCTGCAGGGTACGTTTCACTGTCGGGAACAGGTGCATCCTGTACACAGACGATACCGCAGTCAACGCCGCGTTCCGTCAAAGCTTCCGCCGCTTCGATATCCATCATAACACCGTATTTCAGAAGGTCAAGCGGCATTTTCTGTCCCGACCATCCGGAAACACAGACTGCGTCGCCGTTTTCGATCATCGAGGTTGGAATGCAGAGTCGGTTGAGGAATCGGATTGACGCGGAAAGTGTGCTGTCACCGATCAAACCAGCCGACGGTGCGGGAGTGGGCAGCGTGCAGTCCTGCAGTTTATGTTCCGCTTCCCATACATACACACCGCGGGTCATCCCGCCGTCAAATGCCGCGTGAATTTCTTCATAAAGCGGCAGATGATGTTCATGCTGTTCAATGTAACCGGTTTCATACATCGGTGTCTGCACATAGTCAAAGACATATTTCAGAATACCGTCGGTCGAGCCGTCTGCACGGAGTGCCGTATCAAATGTCTCCAATAACCATGCGGGTACACGGTAGCGCGGACGCGGATACACATCACCCTCGGTATAGAATTCAATATCGGGTGCTTTCTTCATCCAAGCGGATTCCATACGCTCATAAGAGATGACATCGGCAATCGTATGTGAGCCATTATTGCCCCAGTACGCCGCACCGATGCCGCGCAGATAAGGTTTGGTGCTGCCTGCAAAGGTTCTTGCAAGTTCTGCCGCATCGATACAGTCGGAGTCAAAGGATGTCATGCAGGCACAGAATCCAAGACGCGTGGACGGAGATACCGCGTCGAGCTTCTCACGCAGAACACGCGCAAAGCCGTGGAAGCCCTCGCTCATCAGCGCAAACCATGCATCGCGCGTCGGATTCGGCTTGCCCGACCAGACCGCCTGATAGAGTTCTTCTCTGGTCCATTCCCTGCCCGTTCTGCGAGCAAATTCTGCCATGTGGTAATCGCAGGTACAGCCCATACCGTTGCCGCGGCATCCAAGACGCAGATCATCGTCCAGCTGAATCATGTCAAGTCCACACTTCGCCATATCGCGCACCCAGTTGCCCATCAGTTCACGGTAACCGGGATCGGCAATGCAGAACGTATCGTCGCAGATACCGCCCGAAAACCCGACAAGACGCGGATAATCGGTGCGTTCTTCTCCCGATTCATGGTCAAGTGCACCGCCGTGACCCATCGCCGTAAACCACGTACCGACTTCCTCCACGCCGTTTTCCTTGAAATATGCCGCATTGATTTTCAGAAGCTCGAGTGCCGCCGCACGTTCGGGCGAATCGGTAAACGGACGCGGCATGCACAGAAAGACACGGCGCGCTCCCATGCGTCTGACCAGTTCAAGATACTGCGCACGGTGCTCGTCCGTGTCACAGGTGTGATTCATAAACGGTACGGAAATTTTGTAGTTGGGATTCATATCTCTGATCTCCTTTCACGAATGGTAAAATTCGCGGTGGTTATAATTTTTCATCTGCTCGGTGAACGATTCATACTGTTTTTCGTATGCGGAAAATTGGTCGTCCTTGAGTTTTCCCGCATCATGCAGCTCTACAGCACGCATATGCAGTTTTTCACGCATCGCGTGTGCCTGATCTTTGTAGTTATTGGCAAGGAACTGTTTCAGTTCCGCAATGATTCCGTCGAGCTCTTTTTCAGCACGGGAACGGAACAGCTTCATAGTTCATCCCTCCTAATCGGTGGTTTTTCTTTGCTTCATTATAGCACATTCCCTGCCGTTTTGCAACGGAAAATCAGCAATTGCCGATCATTTTTTCAAAATACATTGCCAAAAGCCATCGCATCTGCTATAATGATACTATCAAAGAAACATAGAGGAGCCGCAAATGAAAAACACCACACTCTGCTATATCGAACAAGACGGCAGGTATCTGATGATGCACCGCGTCAAAAAGATCGGCGACTGCAACAAGGACAAATGGATCGGCATCGGCGGACATCTGGAGGAATACGAATCTCCGATGGACTGTATTCTGCGTGAAGCGAAAGAAGAAACGGGTCTGACCCTGACCGACTGTATCTACCGCGGTCTTGTTTCTTTCTGCTCGCCGAACTATGAAACCGAGCAGATGCATCTGTTTTCCGCACACACCTTTGAAGGAACGCTCCGCGAGGACTGCGAAGAGGGCGATCTGCAATGGATTTCGGAGGATCAGCTCTTTGGACTGCCGATGTGGGAGGGCGACCGTATTTTCCTGCGTCTGCTTCCGCAAAATGTCCCGTTTTTCCTGTTAAAGCTCGTTTATGACGCTGACGGAAACCTGATCTCTCATGATCTGACTTTTACCGCAGATACGCGCAGGCCTCTTCTGATCTCCGCGTGTCTGCTTGGAACTGCCTGCCGTTATGACGGGAAAACAAAACCGCTTCCCGTATCCGTTCTCAAAGCACTTTCCGAGCAATTTCTTTTGATTCCCGTTTGCGGAGAGGTACTCGGCGGTCTTCCGACACCGAGAATTCCCGCTGAAATCCAATCCGACAGAACCGTACTGCGACGTGACGGCGTTGATGTTACAGAGGAATACAGACGCGGTGCCGATGAGGTATTGAAATACGCATCTCTGACCGATGCGAAAACGGCACTGCTCAAAGCGCGTTCTCCGTCCTGCGGATGCGGACAGATCTATGACGGCACGTTTTCGGGAGCGCTGTGCACAGGAAACGGGATCACAGCACAGGCGTTGCTTGACCGCGGCATTGCCGTATACACAGAAGAACAACTGGAAAAGCTCGGCATCTATGAAAGCAACGAATAAAAAAACGATAGCGGCGCAAAATAATCTCCCGACATATACGCTGATTCGCTCCGACCGCCATTCGATGGAAATCAAGGTACAGCCGATCACAGGGGAAATCGTCATCCGTATTCCGCGCCGCAGTACACAAAAAAACGCTGAGGACTTTCTGCGCCGCAATCTTCCACAAGTTCTGTCAGCTGTCGAACGCGCAAAAGC
>JAFYTT010000388.1 GCA_017558715.1 Clostridia bacterium
GCAAGCGTTTCACGTTCGGCGGTGACACCGGCAAGGATCAGCGCGTTTACTACTTCAACACCAAGGAAATCTCCGGCAACAAGTACGGAACCGCGAACCCCGTTCCGTTCCGCGTTGTCGTCAACGAAGAACTTGGATTCAAGCTGTCGGTCGATATCCGCTGCAACGGCGAATATTCCTACAAGATCAAGGACCCCATGCTGTTCTACACGAACGTCTGCGGCAATGCGGCACAGAGCTTCGACCGTTCGGAAATCGATTCGATCCTCAAGTCCGAGCTGCTCACCGCACTCCAGCCGGCGCTTGCAAAGCTGTCCGCCGCAGGTGTTCAGTATTACGAAATCCCCGCGCACACCTTTGACATCTGCTCGGCGCTCAACGAAGTGCTCGACCGCGACTGGGGTGAAAAGCGCGTTCTGGAAGTTTTCTCCTTCAACGTCAACTCCCTGACCATTCCGGAAGAGCAGAAGAAGAAGATCACCGAGTGGGAAGAAAACGCGATGACGATGAACCCGATGGTTGCAGGTTCCCGTCTGGTCGGCGCACAGGCTGACGCGATGAGAACCGCAGCTGCAAACGAAGGCGGCGCAATGCAGGGTTTCATGGGCATGGGCATGGCGATGAACGCAGGCGGCAATAACGCGCAGAATCTGTTCGCAATGGGTCAGCAGCAGGCAGCACCTGCACAGGCAGCTCCGACAAATGGCTGGAAGTGCTCCTGCGGTGCAACTGCAACCGGTAAGTTCTGCCCGGAATGCGGTGCCAAGAAGCCCGAGGAAAAGCCGGCAAATGCATGGACGTGCAAGTGCGGTGCGACCGCGACCGGTAAGTTCTGTCCCGAATGCGGTTCACCGAAGCCTGCAGATGAAGGCTGGACCTGCTCCTGCGGTGCTGTCAACAAGGGCAAGTTCTGCCCCGAGTGCGGTGCGAAGAAGCCGGCTGGCGTCCCGCAGTACAAGTGCGACAAGTGCGGATGGGAACCCGAAAAGGGCACAAAGCCGCCGAAGTTCTGCCGGGAATGTGGCGATCCGTTTGATGACGGCGACATTCAGTAATTGGTAAATAGCGTTTATAAATGAAAGACCGATGGCAGGTTCGGGCAGCGAAGCAGGGAGATCTGCCCGTTTCCCGAAGCCTGCCATTCTCTGTCGTACATAGGAGGAAAATCATGGGATTTTTCAAGAAATTATTTGAAAAGAAAGACTGCGAGATCTGCGGCGGCGAGATCGGTCTGCTCGGCAACCGAAAGCTCGTTGACGGCGATATGTGCAAAAAATGTGCAGCAAAGCTGTCTCCGTGGTTTGAAGACCGCAAGGAATCGACTGTTGCGCAGATCAAGGAACAGCTTGCTTACCGTGAAGCCAATGCAGCGGAGCATGCGAATTTCCGTCCGACAAAGACGCTCGGCGAATACTATAAAATGTTCGTCATGGAAGAAAACGGCTGTCCGACGAAATTCGTCGTTTCCATCGCAGACAATTATGCAGAGGCTAACGCCGATATCATCAAGTTCACCGATGTCACGTCCTGCAAGACGGATATCCGCGATTCCAGAACCGAGGTAAAACGGAAGACGGAGAGCGGTGAGGACGTCAGCTACAATCCGCCGCGCTACGAGTTCCGCTACGAATTTTATGTGGAGCTTGGCATCGACAACCCGTATTTTGACTTGATCCGTTTCAAGGTCAATGCACGTACCATCAAGCTGATCTCGGAGCTGCAGTCCAACCGTTCGATGAGCGGTCTCGGTCAGTTTTTGCTGGTGGACGGCGACTTTGATCCGTCCTACAGTCCCGAGTTCCGTCAGTACATGATGATGTGCGAGGAGATTTCGGAAACCATCCAGCGTGGTCAGCGCGGTGCCATCGAACAGCCCCGTGAGATTGTTGATCCGTTTGCCGAAGAACGCCGCAAGATGGAATTCTGGGATGCCGTGCTTCATGAAGAAGATCTGCAGAAGAAGATCGCTCTGCTTGAGGAAGAATATGCGCGCATCAAGGATGACCCGTCGGACGAAGCACATCTCAAGCGTGTCACGGAAACGCTGAAGGCGTGCCGCTATTCCGCCGATCCTGCTGCAATGGCGGCAGCAATGACGGCACAGATGGAGCAGAAGACGCAGAATCTTGCGGAAGAAGCAAAAGCGGGTGCAGGTACTCCCGCAGCATCTGCCGCAAAGGTCTGTCCTGCGTGCAACGCCGAGGTCACAGGCAAATTCTGCGAATACTGCGGAACCAAGATGGAATAACAAGGAGTGATTGTTTTGTCACAATTACAGGAATATAAGTGTCCGTGCTGCGGCGGTGCGATTGCTTTTGACAGTACCGCGCAGAAGATGGTCTGCCCGTACTGCGACACGGAATTTGAAATGGAAGCGCTTGCCTCCTACGACGATGTACTGAAAGGCGAGACGGCTGACAGCATGGAGTGGGAAACGAAGGCGGGCAATGAATGGACGGAAGGCGAAACCGAGGGACTCTTGGAATACATCTGCAAATCCTGCGGCGGCGTGATCGTCGGCGAGAAAACGACCGGTGCGACCTCCTGCCCGTACTGCGGCAATCCCGT
The DNA here is from genome assembly GCA_017558715.1 of Clostridia bacterium. GTDB lineage: Bacteria > Bacillota > Clostridia > Oscillospirales > CAG-272 > RGIG3925. Next base: position 2,569 of record JAFYTT010000388.1, read on the forward strand.
TGTCATGATGGGACAGTTCGCAGGTGCGCTCAAGCCCGATTATGTCATCCCGTTCAAGCTTGACAAAAAAGCGGCGATCGATGCACTCAAAAAGCACTACGGCGGCAAGAAGCTGCTCCCGAAGGTCTTCTCCAGTCAGAACCACATCGAGGAAGTCAAGGGCGTTTACGTCCCGTTCTGGCTGTTCGATGCGGATGCCAACGCGCAGATCCGATACAAGGCATCGAAGACCCGCCATTGGAGCGACAGCCGCTACAACTTCACGGAAACGAGTTATTTCTCGGTCGTTCGCGCAGGTGATCTCGGATTTGAACGCGTTCCCGTTGACGGTTCCTCCAAAATCGACGATTCACTGATGGAGTCGCTGGAGCCGTATAACTTCGCGGATGCAGTCGATTTCCAGACGGCGTATCTGGCAGGGTATCTTGCCGACAA
>JAFYTT010000389.1 GCA_017558715.1 Clostridia bacterium
TCCGTTCCGTTGTTGAAAATGCATCGGTTCCCGTCATTGAAACGGGCGCGGGCAACTGTCATCTGTTTGTCGATGAATCGGCTGACCTTGCTATGGCGGTCACGCTGACGATGAACGCAAAGACCCAGCGTCCGTCCGTCTGCAATGCAATCGAAACGCTGCTCGTCCACAAAAATACGGCAGAAGCGTTCCTGCCGATGCTCAAGGCTGCGCTTGACGATTTCCACACGCCTGTTGAGATCCGCGGATGCGAGAGAACGCAGTCAATGTTCCCCGGATGTACCCCTGCATCCGTGGAAGACTGGTCGACGGAATACGATGACTACATCCTTGCCGTGAAAATCGTCGATTCACTTGAGGAAGCGATTGCCCACATCAACCGTTACAACACCAAGCACTCCGAGTGCATCGTCACGGAAAACGTACATCATGCAAACGAATTCCAGCGTGCGGTCGATGCGGCGTGTGTCTATGTCAATGCGTCGACCCGCTTTACCGACGGCGACGAATTCGGCTTCGGTGCGGAGATCGGTATTTCCACGCAAAAGCTCCATGCACGTGGTCCGATGGGACTGACAGCACTCACCACCGTCAAATACCTCATCAACGGCGACGGACAGTGCAGAACCTGAACTTCAATAATCCATCAGAAAGAGAAACGATACCATGAACGAAATTATTCTTTGCAAATACGGCGAGATCGTCCTCAAGGGCGCAAACCGCAAGTTTTTTGAATCCATGCTGAACCGCGAGGTTAAGCGCCGCATGTATCTGTACGGTCCGTGTGAGGTCCGCGCTTCCCAGTCCACCATCACCATCGATCCGAGGACCGATACCTTCGACATTGAAGGCGCTTATGACGAAGTCAAAAAGATCTTCGGTCTTGTCGGTGTCAGCCGTGCGCTCAAGGTGGAAAAGAATATGGATGCCATTGCCGAAGCCATCCGTGCATGGGCGCCTGCACAGCTTTCGCAGTACAAGACTTTCAAGGTCGAGGCAAAGCGCTCCGATAAAACATTCCCGCTCAACTCCCCCGAAATCTGCGATGCCTGCGGCGGCGTCATTCTGTCTACGCTTCCCAAGCTTCGCGTCAATGTCAGAGAACCCGATATCGTTGTCCGCGTCGAGATCCGTGATACAGCGGCTTACATCCATGCAGGACAGGACAAGGGTGCGGGCGGTATGCCGGTCGGTTCGGCAGGACGTGCGCTGCTGCTGCTCTCGGGCGGTATCGACTCTCCCGTTGCCGGCTTTATGATGGCAAAGCGCGGCGTGAAGATCGAAGCGCCCCACTTTGAGTCCTTCCCCTATACCTCCGAGCGTGCAAGAGAAAAGGTCATTGATCTTGCAAAGAAAATGTCTCTTTACTGCGGCGAAATCCATATGCACGTCATTTCCGTCACCAAGATCCAGGAAGCGATCAATGAGTGCTGTGAGGAGGACTACTTCACCCTCCTGCTCCGCCGCTTCATGATGCGCCTTGCAAACAAGACCGCAGAGAAGTACAAGTGCAATGCTCTTGTGACCGGTGAAAGCCTCGGCCAGGTCGCATCGCAGACGATGGAAGCGCTCGGCGTGACCAATGTGCTTGCAGAAGTTCCCGTTTTCCGTCCGTGCATCGGTATGGACAAGGAAGAGATCATCGAAATTTCCCGCAAGATCGATACGTTTGATATTTCCATCGAGCCGTTTGAGGACTGCTGTACCGTCTTCACGCCCCGTCATCCGCGCACCAAGCCTGTGCTGTGGAAGGTTGAGCGCGAGGAAGCAAAGGTTGATGTCGACACGCTGGTCAACGAAGCCTTTGAAACCCTTTATACCATCAAAATCACCCGCGGAGAAGCAGAAACCGAATCGAATGACTGATCCCGCACCGCACAACGAGAAAGGAGTCTGACCGCAGATGCGTCGAAAACCCGTCAAACGAACAACCGCATTCTCGGATTCCATCCGTACGCATCTCGGTGAGATCGACCGTCCGCTTGCTGTCATTGCATTGATGTTATCCGTCATGGGGATTGTCATCATCGCCTCTGCCGTGCATACGACGATGACTGGATACGGCATCAAGTATATCGTGATCCAATCCGTTGCCGTTCTGCTCGGTGTTACAGGTATGGCTGTCCTCTCGGCACTCGACTATGAACGGTATCTGAAAAAGCTGTGCATCCCTCTCTTCCTTGTGACCTGTGCTCTGCTGGCGGCGACGCTTGTCATCGGTACGGGCGAGGGCTCCAACAAAAGCTGGATCCGCTTCTCGTTTCTTCCGATCGGTATTCAGCCGTCGGAATTCGCAAAGATTTTTTTCATCTGCACCTTTTCCTACCATCTCGCAACCGTGCGTGAAAAGCTCCATAAAATCTGGCATCTGACAGCACTCTGCATCCATTTCGGTATCGTCTGCGGACTGGTACTCCTGCAGGGCGACCTTGGCTCGGCGCTCGTTTTTGTGTTCATTTTCCTGTGCATGATGTTTGCCGCTGGTGTCAAGCTCCGTTATTTTCTGATCAGCGCCACATTGGTGCTCGGAGCCAGTCCGTTTCTCTGGGAGCGGCTGTCGTACTATCAGAAACAGCGTATTCTGGTCGGTTTTACGCCAGAGGCTGACCCGCAGGGATTTGGTTATCAGGTGCTCCGCGCCAAAGAAGCCATTGCCGGCGGCGGACTTTGGGGCATGGGCTATTTACAGGGAACCTTGTCGCAGAATCCCGCCGCAAGTGCTTTGCCCAAGCGTCATACTGACATGATCTTTGCCGTCCTTGCCGAGGAGCTTGGCTTTGTCGGTGTCTGTATCTATCTGCTGCTGTTTGCGCTTCTCGTCATCCGCATTCTGTGGGTCGCATCCAAGGCGCGCGGCTATATGGGCAGCTACATCTGCATCGGCGCGGCGGCGGTCTTTATCTTCCAGGGACTCGAAAATCTTGGCATGTGCATGGGACTGCTGCCCGTCATCGGTCTGACGCTGCCATTTCTGTCTTACGGCGGCTCGTCGGCACTCAGTTTGTTTTTGCTGATCGGTGTTGTGGAAAGCGTCGCGGCACATCGCGTGAAGTATTTTACAGAACGGGATGATATGCTTTGACAGAACCCCCAATACACTGATATCTTAAGAAACAGGTCTATACAATGGAACTGAAATTGGTTGAATTAACGCATAAAACCGAAGTATGCCATACATATGAGATATACAAACACTGTATGTATATGCCTACTGAAGAAAAATTCAGCCGGAAAGCCGACCAATTCCTTAACGATGACACCACAAAATTTTTCGCTTGTTTTAATCAAAATGTGATAGAAGGTGTGATTGTTGCATCTTTTATAGAGCAACAA
>JAFYTT010000390.1 GCA_017558715.1 Clostridia bacterium
CGCATGCTACTGCTCCGACCATGAAGAAGAGCTTACTTCGGTAAAGCACGGCGGCGAACTGACGATCCGCGTCGACAGTCCGATGTTCGACTATGTCTATCAGAAGGAGTTTGCTGCACGCCTTTCCCTCGCGGATGCGTCTGCTTATGTGGATGCGGGAACGCCGTTCGGCGGCATTTCCGCAAGAATGTTTGCCTCCGCCGATTCCCATACGACCGTTCTGCACTGCAGAGTCACTTCGGACGAAGGCGAAGCGCCGGAGATCCGTCTTGCACGCTGGGGCAGCCGCGTATTGTGGAGATGGTATGCCAAGCAGCTTCCCGAGCCGGAGATCGGTCTTGACGGAACGGAAACCTGTGCGGACGGCGACAGGATTTACATCACGCAGGAGCTGAACGCCACGAAATTCTGCGTTGGACTTGCCATGCTCTGCGATACCGCACCGCGGCTTGCCGAGCGAAAAAACTGCCACGAGAGCTTCTGGCTGATGCCGCGAAAAAACGAATACGACATCACGCTGTATTGGACGGTACAGACCGGGGAAACGACAGAAGATGCAAAAGTTTCCTGTGACCGTACGCTCGATGATGCCATCCGCACAGGAGAAGATGCACTTTTTGCATCGCACAGCCGTGCTTGGGCGGAATTCTGGAACAAATCGTATCTCCGGATTGCCGATGATTATATTGAAAATCTCTATTATCTGTATCTTTACTACATGAACAGTGAGAGCAGAGGGGCGTATCCTCCGCACTTTACGCAGGGTGTCTGGGGATGGTATCACGATTATCTGCCGTGGGTATTCTATTTCCATTATAATATGCAGCATCTGTATGCGCCGCTCGATGCCGCAGGACATGGCGACCTTGGTGACAACTATTACGATATGCGCAGAAACGGACTCGATGTCGCGCGGCTGTACGCACAGATTGCCAAAGGCGGGAAACACGGCGCATTCTACCACGATGTCTGTGACCGCTACTCGCGCGGTGCGGATTGGCACATGAACAATGTTTCCTGCGCGTCACAGATCGGAATGCAGATGTACCGTCATTACCGCTTTAACGGGGATGAGACATTTTTACAATCTCATGCGCTTCCCGTTATGCATGCGGCAGCGGAATACTATCTCGATATTCTGGAAATGGGAGAGGACGGACTTTATCATACACACGACACCACCTGTTATGAAGGGAATCTTCTGCTCAATGACACGATTACCGACAATGCCATGATCCGTGCACTGTTCTCCGCACTGATCCCGCATACAGAGGATGAAGCCTTGCGCGGAAAATATGAGGATGTGCTTTCCCATCTGCCGCTGTTTGAAACCGTACCCCTGACGATTGGCAATGACTGGGACGGTACGCATTTTCTGTTCGGTGTCGGAAAGGGAAAAACACCTGTCGGTCGCGGCGAAGTTTTTGCGATGGGCTATGACAACAATGGCAAACGCTACCGTAAAACATTCGGTACCACAGATCCGGAACCGGATAATCTTGGAGATGATGCGTTCCCTGATGCTGAACTTGCACCGCTGTATCCGTCCGGTGTTCTCGGATTGAAGGACCGCGGGACACATTTCTTTGAAACAATGCAGAATCAGATTTTTCTGCATCCGTATATCTATGCGCATTGGGGCATGCTGCCGATTTTCTGTGCACGTATGGGTATGGCAGATGAATTTCTGGAAGCATCACATCGCGCCATTGAGGCGTTTCAGCATTTTCCGTGCGGCTTCAATGTTGAAAATGATGGAGAATTTCCGGCTGTCGGCAAGTTTTTGAATGTTTACAATACGCTGACCGATGACCGTTCCAAGCTGCGGCAGGATGCATTCATTCACTTTGATTTTGAAACGGTTCCCGTCATCATGCAGGGACTGACCGATGCACTTTTGCAGAGCCATGAGGGTTGTGTGCGTATCTGTCCCGCCATCCGTGCCGAAGATTCCGTTTCCTATTCGCTGTTTGCGGAAGGCGGCTTCTCTGTCTTTGCAGAGGTAACCGCAGACAGCTGTGTCGTCGCGGTAACCTCACAGCGCGGAAATCCTCTGTACCTCGATCTGCCGCCGTACCTTGACCGCGATGCACTGTATGCATATCGTGCAGAACAGGATGCGGACTTTGTTCCGTGCGACTGGAAGATCGTTGAACGCGGACAGGATCGTCTGCTCGATTTTTCTGATCTGCGGGCGGGGGAGACGGTTCTGATGACCACGGTAACACTTGATGAACTTGAATTGACCGCAGGAAAAATATCTGCGCCGAACGGTAATATGAAACAGCACGGTACCGCTTATCTCGGACTTCCGCGCTTGCTGCAATAATGAGGGGAGAATAAACGATGGAAACAACATTTGGTGCCTTTCAGCGCGTATTGATGATCGGGATCGACGGTATGGGTGCATTCAACAGGCAGGCAGATACCCCGAACATGGACCGTATTTTCGCAAGAGGCGCTGTCACATATCATTCCATTGCCG
>JAFYTT010000391.1 GCA_017558715.1 Clostridia bacterium
CCCTGCGCGTATTTCGGGAACATTCCCTGACCGGGAGAATACACGGGATGACCAAAGATACGAACCTGTCCGCCGTGCGCATGTCCTGACAAGACAAGTGAAATATCAAAATCACGGATTCTCTCAAAATACCACTCAGGTCGGTGACAAAGCAGAATCCGATACCCGTCCTGATGTGAGAATTCTTCCGCAAACGCAAGATGCGACGCATCGATGAAATCGGTTTGCTCTACCAGATCGGGAGCAAGTCCGCCGATGCACAGTTCTCCGAACATCGCCGTTTCATTGACCAACAGCGTCGCGCCCGTTTCTCGGATGACACGGTAATCGTCTTCGACCAGCCGTCTTTCATGATTGCCAAGGGCATAGAAAACGGGAAATTCCGCTGCGGCTTCCCGCAAAAAATCAAGCGACCGTGCGCCGCGTGTATCCAGATTCCCAAGCAAATCCCCTGCAATCACAATGGCATCGGGGTTCTGTCTGCGAATCCCAGCCATGAGCTGTCGGTATGCGCAGTTGTGAAGATCGGTCACCAGTGCCAGACGGTATGTCCGCCGCAGATGCGGTGCCGTTACACGGTATTGTGTGATATCAAGCATAACTCAATTCCCCTGATGTGCCAGCATCCGACGGATATCTTCCTTCTGACCGATCACCGTGACCGTGTCCCCTGCGCCGAACTTGCTGTTCGGATCGACGGAAATGCCCTTTTTATGCACGCTCTTTTTGCGGACGGTAATGACGTTGATGTTCATTTTTTTGCGGACATCGAGTTCCAACAGTGTTTTTCCGACCCAGCGCGCGGGAACTTCCATCTCGACAATCGCGGTATCCTCGGAAAACTCCATATACTGCTGAACACCCTCGTGCGACAGCGCAAGACCGACACGGCGACCGATATCAGACTCGGGCAGTACAACGCGGTCGGCACCGAGCTTTTCGAGCACTCTTGCATGACGTTCATCCGCCGCACGTGCGATCAGATATTTGACACCGAGTTCTTTTAATACAATCGTTGCCATAACGCTGTCATTGGCGTTTTCCGAAATACAAAGTGCAACACAGTCATAATCGGCGACACCGGCGGCACGGAGCACGGCCTCCTCGGTACAGTCGCCGAGAATCGCACTGTCGACGCTGTCCGCAATCGATTCGATATTTTTTTCATCGCTGTCAATGACAAGGACTTCTTTTTTGGCCGCAGCAAGCGTTTCCGCCAGCGCACGTCCGAATCTGCCCAGACCGATGATACAAAAGCTTTTCATGTTGTTCTCCAATTTCTGTTTTATGTTATCATTTCCGAAGTCGAATCACGGTATTCATCCAATCAGCAGCTTCACCGTCGGGTACCGTACGGCATCCTCCTCATCCGAACGATGCAGAAGCACACTGGACAGCGTCAGAATTCCGACACGTCCCGCATACATGGCAAAAATCAACAGCATTTTGCTGACAATCCCAAGTGTGGGCGTCAGCGACAGTGAAAGTCCTACCGTACAGAATGCCGAGAAGCACTCATACAGTGCCGCCTCCATCGGAACCCCGTCCAGCATCACAATCGCGATGGCACACGAAAAAATCGCAACCAGTAAAATAAACAGAATACACATCGCGCGGAACACCACATCAGCGGGAATCTCACGCTTCATAACGCGGATCTCCCGTTTGCCGCGCAGGGTTGCCCAGACAGCAAGCAGCATAACACCGACCGTACTGACCTTGGCACCGCCCGCAGTCGATCCCGACGCACCACCGACAAACATCAACAGCATCGATATCACCTTGGATGCGTCACGCATCGCAGTCTGTCCGATCGCATCAAAGCCGGCGGTTCTCGGCGTGACCGACTGGAAGAATGCATGAAGCAGTTTTTGCGGAACAGTCATATTCCCAATCGTCGCCGGGTTGTTCCATTCTAAGAGTGCAATCAGAACAGCGCCGCCAAGCAGGAGGCATCCGGTTACCGCAAGCACAAACCGCGTATAAACACTCATGCGTTTCCGATAACGAAATCGATCCCAAAGATCACTCCAGACAAGAAAGCCTGCGGCGCCGAGCACAATCAGGGCAGACAGAACGCAAAGCAAAAGCGGATCCGGTCCAAACTCCACAAGAGAGGAGAACGGGGATGTCAGCACCCCGCCGAACGGATCAAAGCCCGCATTGCAGAACGCCGACACCGCAAGGAATATCCCAGAAAAGATCCCGCGTCCGATACCGAAAATCGGAATCGTGCGGATCATCAGGAGAAGCGCACCGCATCCTTCAATGACCGCAGTTCCGACAAAGACACGTCTGACCAATCGGCGAATGTCAGCACCTGTATCCAGACCGAACGACTGCGCCGTCAGATTGCGGACACGCGGGGAAACGCGCTTGCCGAGTGCACCAAGCAAAATCAGCGCAAACGACATAAAGCCAAGTCCGCCGATCTGAATCATACAGAGAATCACACTCTGTCCAAACAGGCTCCAATGAATCCCCGTATCGACAACGACCAGTCCTGTCACACACGTCGCGCTGACAGCGGTGAACAGCGTATCGGAAAATGGGGTAACCGTTCCCTCATTGGACGCGGCAGGAAGCATCAGCAATCCGGCACCGACAAGAATGATCGCCAGAAATCCAAACGCAAAAATATGCTCCGCGCGAATTCTGCGCCGCATTTGTCTGCTTGTTTTTGCGGATGTCTTCACGGTCATACTGTGCCTCCCTGTTTTGTTTCATATACTATTATATTACCACAGTTTTTGATTGCCGTCAAGTGGGGAAATGTAAACAGTTTATATACGTTTTTATACAGTTTTACTTATAAAAAGTGTTTACAACATAACAAATTTATGATATAATACTTATGCGACACAATCGAATATTTATCTGTATATAAGTATATATTTATATTTCGGTGGAAATATATGCTCTATTCTCATATGCTTATATGCAGATTCGAGATTGTGTCGCAGCAAAGGAGTCATGTATTTTTACAAGTGCGTGACTTTGGTTACGCACTTTTTTATTTGGAGGTAATTATGAATAACAATCAGTTTTCCGGCTATCCATCAATTGATAAACCATGGTTGCAGTATTATTCCGATACAGCCAAAAATGCGATCCTTCCAACAGGCAATATGTATGAATATATGCTTGAATGTAACAAGAATCGTGACAACATAGTTGCGTTAAATTTTTTTGGTAAAAAGATTACACATCAACAATTAAGAAAAAATATTGATTTATGCGCCCAAGCACTAGTGGCATCTGGTGTAAACAAAGGTGATATTGTTAGTTTATGTTTACTAACAATTCCAGAAACAGTGTATTTGTTATATGCAATCAATAAAATCGGTGCAATCGCAAATTTTATTGTACTAAATTCAACGGATAAGGAAATTAAAAAACAAATCGAAACATGTCACAGTAAAATCATAATAACTATAGATAAAATTGCACCAAAAATTATTAGTTCATTAGATAATGCGAAAGAAAAAAGTATTATAATTATTCCGCTCTCACAATCAATGCCAAAGCATATTGCTTTCTTTTATAACATAAATCCCAATAATAAAATTTCTCCGCTTACCAATACAATACAGTGGAAAAATTTCATTAATAACGGAAAAAACCTAAAAACAAACTTCACCAAATCAACTGCAGAAGACCCTGCAGTAATTGAGTATACGGGTGGAACGACTGGAGAGTCAAAAGGAGTTCTTTTATCTAACAGGGCTGGTAATGCATTAGCATTCAATTACAAAAACGCAGAAACAATTTTTCATTTCTCCCCCGGAGAGCGTTTCCTTGACATTCTACCTCCGTTTTTAGCGTATGGTCTGTTTCTTGGTATACATATGCCTTTATGTGTCGGGACTGAATGCATTCTATCTCCAGATCCTTCAGTACAAAACTTCCCAGCATATGTAAGAAAATATAAACCCAATCATTTCACCGGTGGTGCAATGCATATAGAGTATTTAATGAAACATCCCAAAACCCAAAACATGGACTACCATTTTTTAATTACTGCCGCTTTTGGTGGAGATAAGGCGAGCCCAGAATGGGAAGAACGGGCAACGACATTCTTTGATTCACATCATGCACGATATGGAATAATAAATGGTTATGGTATGACAGAAACCGCTGGAGCCTGCTGTACGACATCACATGAATTAAAACGAATGATACCTTTCGCAAAAAACAACGTAAAGGTCATCGATATTGACACTGGAAATGAATTAAAATATGGTCAAGAAGGCGAAATATGCATTTCTGGACCAACACTGATGGATGGATATTTTCAAAACATCGAAGCCACGAATGAAGTAATGTTTTATGATAATGGTGAAAAGTGGTTACGAACAGGTGATTTGGGCTATGTAACTCAAGATGGTTATTTTATTATCAGCGGAAGACTAAAACGTATTTTTATGTCCGCAGGTTCAGATGATGTAATATATAGGGTTTATCCCATGAAAATAGAAGCCACAATCAGTAAATGTCCTTGTGTTCATAAATGCTCTGTAGTTGGAAAACCAAATGGAGAAAAGGGTTATTTACCAATTGCCTATGTCGTCCTAAATTCAGGTGTAAATAGCGATTTTGCTATTAACGAAATATCTTCTATGTGCAAAAATGAATTACCCGAATCATCTTGGCCAGTAGAATATAGGTTTCTTGATAATTTACCCTCGACACCTGCCGGGAAAGTCGATTATCGAGCTCTTGAACGTCAAGTATTAGAAGAATAAATCCCATTTATATATCAAATATCCCCCGGCAATAGCCGAGGGATATTATTTTATGCTTCGTCGATGATGATATCATCCGATGCGACACGATCCTGGCGCTCGACATGGATGCTGCGATAGCGTTCCATACCGGTACCTGCGGGAATCAGCTTACCGATGATGACATTTTCCTTCAGACCGAGCAGGTGGTCAACCTTACCGCGGATCGCAGCTTCGGTGAGAACCTTGGTGGTTTCCTGGAAGGATGCTGCGGACAGGAAGGATTCGGTCTGCAGAGCCGCCTTGGTGATACCGAGCAGCATGTGAGAGCAGACAGCGGGACGGAGCGTCTTGTCGCCTGCTTCGATTGCAGCCTTGACAGCGTCGTTTGCTTCCTCAAAGGTATTGATGTCGACAACAGAGCCGGAGAGAAGACGGGTATCACCCGGTTCTTCGATACGGACCTGTCTGGTCATCTGACGGGTAATGACTTCGATATGCTTGTCGTTGATGTCGATGGACTGCATACGGTAAACCTTCTGTACTTCGCGTACCAGGTAGTCATACGCTGCATCGATACCGTTGACACGGGTGATATCCTGAGGAGCCAGGTTACCTTCGGTCATCGCCATACCGCGGGTGACATAATCACCTTCGCCAACCGTCATCTTGGTAGAGAACGGAATAGCGTAGACAACTTCGGTACCGGATTCATCGGTGATGGTAACCGTGCGGTTGCGCTTGCTGTCCTGCATACGGACAATACCGGAAATTTCAGCGATGACAGCAGTCTGCTTCGGCTTACGTGCTTCAAAGAGTTCTTCGACTCTGGGAAGACCCTGCGTGATGTTCGTACCTGCGATACCACCGGTATGGAAGGTTCTCATCGTCAGCTGCGTACCGGGTTCACCGATGGACTGAGCCGCAATGATACCGACTGCTTCACCGATGGAAACCGGCTTACCGGTTGCCAGGTCAGAGCCGTAGCAATGGACGCAGACGCCGTGACG
>JAFYTT010000392.1 GCA_017558715.1 Clostridia bacterium
AGAACTTTTGCATATTCCAAGATCCAATAAAACACAACTGTTCCTCTTGCCTTGTTTTAGATGCAGATATTATCCGAATATTCTTATCCACTCCAACAGCTGCGCATCTACAACAACTTCGGATTTTTTCAAAGCATCCATCGTTTCTCTGAACTCATCGCGGCGTCCCTGCTTGTAGTACAAGTGAAGTCGGCAAGCATACGCACTTTGAGATTCGGGATACTTTTCAATCAGATGACTGCACCATTTTTCTGCAATCGCATCTTCATTGGCATCAAGTGCAACATGAAATACATCATCACACATATATACATCAAGCCATTTTCTTTCAGATGCTGCACAAAAGCCACACAGCACATCCAATTTTTGGACCATTTCTTTTTTTTCTACTTCGCCAAAGACATCGCGTTTCATCATCGGAATCATATATTCCAACAAATCAGCGGCCTGATCTACACGCATGTCGATATCTTCTTCAGTTTGAACTTCCATTCTCTGCAGGTACAGAAATGTATCCTGCACATGGCGCCGAAAGACACCCAATTTATCCTGGAGCACCGACGCTGCATAGTGAGCGGTTTCCGAATCATCTGCAAGCAGACCTTTTCTGATGACCGCCAAAGAATCGTTATTGTTTTCACCGACAACATTCATCATCAGATTCCGCAGATTCTCTCTGTCGGAAACGATGAGCGCATCTTCCATGGAAACAACATTCATCTCTTTTTGTTCTTCCGGAACATTATACGTGGTTACGCGTTCCTTACTGAAAATAACATCCTCAAGGTCGACACTTTGTCTGGAAAACAGCCAGAAGATATATGCAATCAAGAAACATGCAGGGGCGGCAATCGGACAAAGCAGCATCACGATCGCTTTCAAAACACAGCTGTTCCGATTGTTTTTCCGACGGAACACAGTCAAAAAAAGATAGACTGCAACGATAATCAGATTCAAAATCAGCGCGGCAATAAACCAAGCAGTCATTCAGGATGCACCTCCAGAATTTTGGTCGTATAACCATATGCCTGCAAACGGTCTTTTACAATCTGCGCATTTTCCACATCGGTATTGGTCAGCAGTATGCACATAACGCCGTTCCGATTGACACCGATATAGTCATTCTGACGCAGACGCTTCGCAAGCTCCAAACCGATACCGTCCGGCAGGGCGCTGTCATATTCCAAAGCCAAAAGCGTGTAATCTGTCAGGTTTCTGCTTCTTGCATTCTCATAAACCTGCAAAAGATTGGTAAACGCATCATGCTCCAATGCCCCCAGTCTGGAAGAGAATCGCGTTTCTTCCAAGGCGTCCAGATACTTCTGTGCACGAAGAACAGCGTTCTGAATCAGCATCGATACGACAGTCAGCAGATTGGCAGTATTCAGCGTCATCGCTTCCCAAGAAATATTCCAGATCATGAGAACCGCGCGAATCTTATCGCCATCTTTTACCGCTACTGCCATCTGAGGAGCATTTTCATTCAGTTCACGGTTAATGTATACCTTTCCCTGCTGCAGCATGCTGTACATGTCACCAAGATCCGTCAGTTTCACGGAATTACCCAGCATTCTGGACAACGGCGATGTCGCGGTGTACAAGCGCGCATAGGATCCGTCGCTAACCGTGTAAATTGCCACATCACGCGAATTGACCACCTTCTTCAAAACATCGACCGCCTGGAACATAACCTCTTCGGGAAGATAACGATCGAGCGAAGATGTAATGCTGTAAATTTTACCGATACTGTCAGACTGATTGATAATCTGCGTTTCCAGCGAATCCTTGACGCGCACATTGATCGAATGAATTTTTTCGATATCCGCAATCTTGTCACGAAGATATTCTTTTTCTTCCGTAATTTCGCTGCGCAGCATATGATACTGGTCGTGCTGATAACCGACAAGCAAGCCGACCGTAAACAACTGGACGACCCAGATGTAGGTGTTATAGTCAAGCATAATCTCAAATGACGAGCGGAGATACATCTGCTGGACAATAAAGCCGACGGTACCAAGCAGCGCAGAAATGGTCGCCTGACGCTGACCGTGAATCATCGCAAATAACAGAACATACAGTAAGAAGAAATCCAGACGTGAGAAGAACGAACTGCCACCTGCTATACTGTTCAGGAAATAGAACACGAAAAAGCAGGCAAGGTTTTCCGCATAAGGAACCAGAACCTTGACGAGCCAGCCGAATTTCTGGCGGAGGGTCTGATTTTTATCAGGAACGAGCTCTTCATTGAGGAAGCGCTCTTTATTTTTCAGCATGCGGGAAGCTGTTTGTTCGATCACCTTATTGAGATCGCAGAAGAAGTTGAGCCCGAACTCCTTGCTGTAGCGATCGTTCGAAAGAACCGTCTTTTTTTCGGGAGCATCTTCTTCAATTGCAGAGGTAATGACAGGATAATCTTCCGAACCGATATGTGCGGCGATTTTTTCTGCAAGTTCACGTTCGGAGATCACATTTCCGGAAGTGATCTGATACAGGCAATGCTGATAAGACTTAGCCTTGATCATACGGTCAATGTATTCAACCGCGTCCGTTTCATAAATCCAGGTAAAGCTGTGATTTTCGCGATATGTAATGCGGTTTTCCTTCATTGCCTGCAGACACATCTGCGCACAAATATCGCGGACCTCACTCGTACTGCGCGGCAGAGACCAAAGTCTGTCAAGACGCAATACTGCGATATCGAGCTCTCTGCACTGACGATAGAACACGCAGAAATCTTCCGCCTTCTTCATGATGGTGTGGTAATAGTCAGGCTTTTCAATGGGCGTATCCTCGGTAATGCGATCTGCGTAGTATCCGTCATACATATCAGCCGAGGAAAGATAGAGAAATCTTCCCGATGCGACCATGGAATACGACATCAGGATATTGGTCAGCGCGGCATCGTAACGAACCGATTCCTGCTGAACCTGATCGTCCCAATGGAAGTTGCTGTCAACCGCCCCCATAAAAATAGTCAGATCAGGGCAAACACTTCGGAAAATCTGGCACATACTTTCGCCATCATAGGGAAAGTCAAAGCGCTCAAAAACTTTTTCGTAGAAAATATTCTTGTTTCGTTTACCTGTCACAAGAAAAATTTTGTGGCGTTCTTTTCTCAACTTGATAATAAGTTTATTGATCAGTTCGCCTTCGCCGCCAATCAACAAAATTTTC
>JAFYTT010000393.1 GCA_017558715.1 Clostridia bacterium
ACAGCATCCCAAGCGTCTCATCATTCAGCCGGCATTTTCTTTGCACCAGCGGCTGGGACAGCGTGTCCAATCTGCGCCCAAGCTCGGGATCATGCTCAGCCCATGCCGCATAGGTATCCCGCAGGGCACGTCCGAGGGTACTGTCTTTTTCATACGCCATGATCTCAAATGCCGTCTTCGGCGTGACAATGCGCTCCAGGGTCGGCAGATGCGTCGGGTTGGTTGTCTTCAGATCGGGAAACAGCACGCGGATACGCTCGACCGCCGATGACGGACGGTACGCCTTTCCCGTCAAGTCGGCTGTCGGATACGTCACGACAAGACGTTTCTCCGCCGCCGATGCCGCATACCAGAAGTGGAACAGCTCGTCCTGCAGTTTTGCCGCAGTATCGGCAGACAAACCAATGCCGAGACCCGCCAGAATTCCCTTTTCATGATCGGACAGAAGCGCATCTTCTTCCGGGGTCTTTGGAAACATGCCGTCAACCGCACCGATCAGATAGACGATCTTTGCACCGTCGGGACGGATCAGCGAGGCATCGCCGATCATGACCTGATCTGCGCGTGCGGGAATCGTTCCGATATCAAGATCGGAAATGACCAGCGAAAACAGATCCCAGAATTCACCCGCGCTGACCGTTACATCTCCCACAATCGAAACCAGGGTATCCAGAGCCGAGATAAAGATATCCCAAAGCTGAGCCGTTTCCTCCGATGCAGACAGATCGCCGAACAACGCCTCCTGTTCCGCCCGTGCATCGAGCATCGCGGGAAGCCCTCTGTCACAGAGGAAGTGATAGAGCCTGCCCGCCATCTGTTCTGCGGTCTGCCCCGACTGTGACAGGTCTTCTGCAAAGGGCATATATACATCCATCAAATGCGCTCTGACACGGTTGACCGCCTCGAGAATTCTGTGATCCTCATCGGAAAACGCCTCGATGTATCCACGCGGATGCATCGTGTAGTCTTCCTCGGTCATGAGTCTGCGTCCCGTCAGGTTCCATGTTGTAATATAATTTTCGTAAAGAGAAGCATCCGCTTCCTCGATATCCGTGCATCCTGTTTTCATCATACCGATGACATCCGCCCGTGCGGTATGATACGTCACAAGCGCAAACAGGTGGCGCAGGTAACGGAAAAACGGCTTCGCGGTTACCGGCGTTCTGCCCGCCGTATCACAGGGAATTCCGTAATTCTGCAAAGCCGCATCGAGAATTCCGTCGTACCGCTCGACATCCCGCGTGATGACGGTAATGTCACGGTAGCGCCCGCCCGCACGAATGTATTTAGAGATATCCAGCGCGACCGCTTCCGCTTCATCAAAGGGGTTGTCGCAGGCAAACAGCGCAACATCGTCTCCGACTTCGGCAGTTTCGGTACTTCCCATGACCCACAGATGGTCCTGCAGGTGACGAAGAGCGGGCGACTGACAGCGTTTGTTTTCCGTAAAGGTGCGGATATTGGGAACCATGTTTCTGTCTGCCGCCATGCGCTCCAGATTCCGACGCGTTTCAAGAATCCTGCGCATCATCCATTCGGGCTCCTCCCCGTTGTCCTCGGCACAGCCAAGCGTGACCGTCACCGATGCCGCATGATCGAGCATATGCGCAATGATTGCATACTGCTGGGAGGTAAAGCCGTTGAAGCCGTCAAGATAAATATGCTTGTCCTTGAAAAATGCACCGTCACTTTCCCAAAGCACGGTGTCAAGTGCCGTCAGCATATCCTCGGGATCGTGGTATTCGCGGTGCAGAAGTCCTTCATACGCCGCATAGATCAGCGACAGATCCGCGAGTTTGTCAGACAGACGGCGATAGCCTGCGGGAAGCGTGTTTCCTGCCTGTTCCAGCATCGACGGTGACACACAGAACATTTTACATTCCGCAACGACGGCAAGCAGACGTTCAATCATTGCCGCATCCCCGACACACCGTCCGTATTCGCGCAGAAACGGTGCCGTCTCCGCAAGCGTTCTGTGCATGACAAGCCGCCTGCCGCCCTCGGAAAGCAGCGCATCGGTCAAACCGCCGTATTCACGGAAAACGCGCTCGGGCAGTCTGCCGAAGTTGAGAATTTCAAGAGACTGGGTCGGAATGTGTCCTGAAAACCGCTCGGTCGTGCGCCGTTCTGCAATGACCGCTTCCTGCTCCGGACAAAGCAGAATCACGGGGACACCGCGCAAAAGCAGCTCCCCGATCTCCTCTGTTACGGCATACGTTTTCCCGCAGCCGCTTTTTCCAAAAATCAACTGTAACATTTCATTCACCCGATTCGCGCATCAGAGCAAGTGCTTCTTTTGCATCGAGATACGCAAGTTCACGGTAGGTCGGAATCTTTTCCGCCAATGCCGCCGACATTGCTTCCCGTTCGCCGAGCAGCCGTGCCGTGTAAGCCAAAAACGTCTCCTCATCGGGATCGTCGAGCATCATCGGCTGTCCCGTCGTTTCCATAAAGGCACGGATCTTTCCGTCATATGCAAGTCCGATGACGGGCGTTCCGACGGCGGTGGAGTAGATGAGTGTATGCAGACGCATTGCCGCAACAAATTCCATTCTGCGCAGAACACCGAGCATTTCAGAGCCGGTCAGTCCTGTCAGAAATGCGGTTTCACAGGTACATTTTGCGGCAACCGCGCGGTTGATCTCCATATCGAGCGGCTCGTGCATCGGCAAAAACACGGGAATCAGCCCATATGCGGCGTTGATCCGATCGCAGATGTGCGCCATTGCCGCCTGCTTCTCCTCGGAATCCGTTTTCCAGTCGCGCAGGGCAACCACAAAATAGCGCTTGTCCTGTGCAATTCCTGCCCGTGCGCAGATGCCCGATACCCACGATGCATCGGCTTCCCGCAGGGTAAACGCAGGGTCAGCCGTCAGACGGATGCGGTCACACTGCACACCGAGCGCCTCACATTCGCGCATGGAATCGCACTCCCGCAGCGTAATGATATCGGCAAGAGAGAGCGCTTGTGCCGCTGCATGCTTGCTCTTTTCATGGTAAAGCGGTCCGATGCCGTTGGCATAGACCATAATCTTACAGCCGCATCGCTTTGCCATCTTCAAAATCCAGGTGTAATACAAAAGGGAACGCGAGGACGAGCCGTCCTGCAGCAGATTACCGCCGCCGAAAATCAGCAGCTTTGCACGACGCATGGCACCGATGACCGCAAACGGTGAAAAGCGATTGACGGCGTGTGTCCCATAGATTCGTGCCGTTTCCCCGGGTCTGCGTGACATGACGGTCAGACGCACATCGGGGTCTTCGCGGCGGAGATTCGCGATAATCGCACGCAGAAGCGAATCGTCACCCATGTTGCCAAAGCCGTAATAGCCGCAGAATACGATGTCGCCGTGCGAAAATGGCTGATGCGGGCGCACCGATTCATACATATCAAGATAATCCCGTGCCATTCTGGACACAGAATAGTGCTCCATGATGATGTCACGTCCGTCACGCCCAAGCGCCCTTCTCTGCTCCGCTGTCATGGCAAGCAAAGAAGTCACATCGCGGTAGAGAAGCTCCAGGGAGGTGTCCTCACATCCGCGGCAGCAGAAATTCGATTCGTAAGCAATGTCAAACTTGTCCTTTGTGAAAATGCCGAGATATCCTTGGTTGCCCGCCAAAATGACCGGTTTTGCCGCCGCCATAGCTTCCAGCGCCGCGCGGGAAACACCGACAAAGATATCCCCTGCGGCGATCAGTGCGTTGATATCGACTCTCGCACCTGCCAGACGGACAATCGGTTTACCGACCGCAGCATTGGCACGTTCCGCCTCAGCCTTCAGGCGCGCAAAATCGTTGCCGTCACCGACCAGCAAAAGCTCGGTTTCGGGATCGCTCGCATACAGCCGCGGTGCAATACGGGCAAGCTGAACTGCTGCCTCGGAACGGTCATCATCCATGCGGGACACACAGACAATGCGGTGCTTATCGCGCGACAAATCCAGTTCGGCAAGCACGTCCGACGGATCGGTATCGGGAGAAAAGGTATCGGTATTGATGCCGTTGATCGTCACGGAAATATTATCAGAGCATACCTTGTAGTCATCGATCAGATACTGCTTGATGTCATCACTGACCGCAATTGTCCGCTCACCCCAGCGCGACAGCTTCTGCCAGAGGAAGTTGACATGGAAATTGAGATGCGCCGTTGTGACAAAGCGGACATGCAGTTTCCGACAGAGCAAATGACACAGCAGTGCCGGAATCCGCGCGTGCGCATGGACGACATCAAACCCGCCGTCACGGATGAGCCGCCGCAGAATTGCCGCCGCACGCAGAACGCTGACAGGATGTCTGGTATGCAGCGGTGCCCACACATGCGCAATGCCCGCGGCCTCCAGCTCTTTTGCATACACACCGCCTGCGGACACGACCGTTACATCCACACCCTGCGCCGCAAGTTCCTTTGCAAGCTCCAAAATGTGTGTTTCCGCACCGCCGATTTCCATTTTCATTGTTGCCATCAGAATCTTCACAAGCGTACCCTCTCTGCCATCGGTATTTTCTTTGGCAGTACCGCACAATTCTGATGGTACATATGCGCCAGCAGATTTTTCTGTCAGTACGGGCTTACAAGCCCTAACAAAATTCGCGCGCATAGTCGACCCTCTGCGAAGAATTTTTGTGACGAATGACGGAAAAGATGCAAGCAGATGGGCCATCAAGGCGTAAGCCGCGAATTGTGCGGTATTGCCCTAATATTATAACACATACGGCAGAAAAATGCAAGTCACGGCACCAAACCAAGGGTCGTCCCGGGATAATAATGTGACAGAATTTCCGCATAGCTGTAACCGGCGTCCCCATACACATCCGCGCCGTACTGGCTCATTCCGACACCGTGTCCGTATCCGCGTACGCAGAGTAAAACCGTGTCCTCATTTTGCTGTGTCACGGTAATCGCAGTCGAGCGCAGACGCAAGCGGGAACGCAGCTCCTCCCCATCAAATACATCGCCTGACGCTGTCACCGCCTCCAGAACACGTCCCGCATCCGTGTACGTCATCGAAAGCGGCAGAGCATCCTCAATGCCGAGCAGCCGACAAAGCGACGCTTCGTCAAACGATGCCTCTGTCGTCATCCCCGATACTGATTCCTCTTCCGGTGTTTCCACCGATGCAAGATACGGTGTATCGCCGCCCCAGACATATCGCGCATCCTCGGTAGAACCGTACGACATCGCATGATACGCGGCACAGATCACGCGTCCGTCATAGTAGAGCACCTGCCCGTCCGTATCGTCGACTGCCGCTGTTACCGTTTCCAATACTGCCTCATAATACTCCCCGAAAAAGGCCCGTCCTTCCTCCTCGGTAAAATGCGCCGTGCTGGATGAACCGTAATCGTAAACAAAAAAACCGCGCTCCTGTCGGTAAAGAAGATAGCTCCGTGCCGCAATTGCCTGTGCGCGCAGAGCCTGCTCGTGAAAATACGACGGCATTTCCGCCATCACGACACCGATCAGAAACGAACGCAGGGATTGCGTGTACGTGCGGTGTTCCCCGGTAATCCGAAGCTTGATGCGGCTGTCATGCCATGTGTCATCGACAACAGCTTTTACATGATCCGGCTGTACCTTTGCAGTCGGAGCGTCGCTGACCATGATGGCATCCGACTCGGTTTCCACAGCACATGGTTCTGTTTCGTCGTCGGTTGTCGCTGTCGTCATGGGAAGCGGATCCGACGATTCTATCACTTGTGCAGTTGTTTCTGCGGGTGTTATTTCCGCATCTGTCACAAACACGTCCGCAGTCTGCGGTTCGCTTTCCGTGATATCCTCCGTCTGGCGGTACAGAAACGGCGGGAGCGTCAGCAAAAGTGCGGACAACAGCGTACAGGCGAAAAATAAAATCTTCATTTTTTGCATTACCTCTTGAAAACCTTTGCAAAATCGTGTACAATAAAGAAAACAAGCGGGAATCTGTGACATTGTATTCCCAACCGACCACTTTCATGACATCCAAACAAGGAGGAGCACCATGAGCAAACTGTACGCATCCTATCCCGATATGGTTCTGCAAAGCCGCATCTTTCCGTTTTCCACACCGGAAAACGCACCGCTGTCCTACAAAATTGACGGCGTGGAATATCACGGCATCCCGAAATTCTTCCGTCCGACCGTCACGCGGACACCAATCGATGCCAACATCACCCAGTTTACCGTCCGCGGTGTCCACATGAGCGGCATTGCCGTCACAGCGACGGTGCAGATGTACCGTGATTTTCCCGTTGTTGACTGGGTTGCAACATTTGAAAACACAACCGATCATCCGTCCCCGATTGTCTCCGATATCCGCATCATCGATGCTGTCATCGAAGGCGCGGCACCGACTCTGATTCACAACAACGGCGACAACTGCAATGAAACAGGCTACTCGATCACCCGCACCGCACTTTCTGACGGGGCTACCGTGCACAAAGCACCCAAAGGCGGTACGCCCTGCTGTGATGACGGTCCGTATATGCGCCTGCAGTATGAAGACTTCGGCGTGAACATCGGCATCGGCTGGACAGGCGGCTGGGTATCCGACTTTGCAGGCACCGAAAACGGCGCACATGTCAGCATCGGTCAGGCACGCTGTCATATGTCCATTCTGCCGGGTGAGGTCATGCGTACCCCGCGCGTGACGATGCAGGCGTATATCGGCGGTGAGGATTACGGCCGCAATCTGTGGCGCAAGTTCTATTTTGCACACATCCTCCCGCGCGAAAACGGACAGGCGATTCCGCCCAAGCTCTGCCTGCATGTCTGGAATGTCGGCGGTCCCGAGTTCACGGGTGCCACGGAGGAACAGCAGATGACAGGTCTTCAGACCTACATCGACCGCGGCATGAAGCCCGATATCTGGTGGTTTGACGCGGGCTGGTATCCGTGCAATTTCGATTGGCCGCATACCGGGACCTGGCGACATGATCCCGAGCGTTTCCCGAGAGGGCTGACACCGCTCGGACAGTTGTGTGAGGACAACGGCGTTCAGCTGCTTCTGTGGTTTGAGCCGGAACGTGTTCGAGAGGGTACAGAACTTTGGAATGAACATCCCGAATGGATTCTCAAAAACGAATCGAATCAGGCACTGCTCAATCTCGGTGATACGGCTTGCTGTGACTGGCTGATCGCACACGTCAATGGACTGATCCGGGAATACCATATCCATCTCTACCGTCAGGACTTCAACTTCAATCCCGCGCCGTACTGGGAACTGCACGAAGCGGACGACCGTATCGGAGCGCTGGAAAACCTGCACGTTCAGGGCTATCTGCGCTACTGGGATGCGCTGATCGATGCCAATCCCGGTCTTTGGATCGACTCCTGTGCATCGGGCGGCAGACGAAACGACCTCGACACCATGCGCCGTGCCGTACCGCTTCACTACACCGATGTCGGTTACGGCAACCATCCGATCAAGCAGAAGCAGCACCGATTGATGTTTGAATGGATTCCCTATTTCCGTGCGCACAACATGAGCTGGGATAACGACGAAGGTCTTTATGTGAACGGCGGCAAACCTGTTGACAAATTCGCATTCCATTGCGCACTCGCACCTGCACTTACCAATATGACAACCTTCGATGCACCGGCGGAAGAATACGAAACGGCTTCTGTCATGCTGCCGATCTGGCGTCGTGCGGCAGAACTTGAACTTCGCGCCGATTATTATCCTCTGACGGAATGTAATGCCTCGCCCGAGGACTGGTACGCGATGCAGTTTGACGATCCCGATGCGGGTGATGGCTTCATTCAGCTCATCCGCAACACCCGTGCAGAGAAGGATACGTTTGATCTTCACATGGTCGTGCACGATCCCGAAGCTGTCTATTTCTTTGAAAATATGGAAAACGGTGACATCATGCAGCTGACAGGTGAGCAGCTGATGGCAGGTATTCCGCTGTCGCTTGAGAAGCGCGAGGGCGTGGTCTGGTTCTATCACATTGTAACTTTCTGAATAAAATTACACCGCAGATACAGTTCCGCTGACCGTATCTGCGGTTTTACTATGCTATTTTTACTGAATTCGCTTGACAAAGTCTGCTTTCTATGTTAAGATACAGATATCATGATACAGATCGTTTTTCACCGAAAGGAGCTTTTCCGTATGAAAATAATGTCCCGAATCACAGCACTGCTCTTTGCAGGACTTCTGCTCGCATCCTGCTCCGACACCGCTGCACCGACTGCCGATACAAACAACGCAGACGACACCGCCGCCACCGAAGCTGTCACTGAGCCCGCAGACATGCTTGAAGCACGAAAGCAGATTTCCGATGACCTGCCCGAAAAGGACTTCGGCGGAGCGGATTTCCCTATCGTTACCTACAATTATACACATACCGATTATATTGCGGAACAGGAAACGGGTGCGCTCATCAATGATGCAATATTCCGCCGCAACAGCCGCGTTTCAGAACGCTTTCATGTCAATCTGATTCTCGAAGACGGCGGCAATGAGGGTGAAGTAACAACCAAAATCCAAAATGCCGTTCGGGCAGGTGACGATACATATCAGCTTGTTTCCCAACATATGATACAATCAGCTAAACTCGCCATGCAGAACTATTTCATGGATTGGTATACCGTGGATCATGTCAATCTTGAGAAACCCTGGTGGAATCAGCATTGCACGGAAACCCTGTCCATCGACAACAAAATTTTCACGATGGCAGGCAGTATTTCCCCGAGCTTTATGACACACACCTACTGCGTTTACTTAAACAAACGGCTTGGCAACGACATTGATGTCACCGCAACCATTTATGATACCGTGCTTGACGGAAAATGGACCATCGACTATTATTCCTCTCTCGTCAAAGACTCTTGGGTAGACCTCAACGGCAACAGCACGCAGGACGATCAGGATCAGTACGGTCTTGCCGCACAAGTAACCTCTTATGTAACACCGTTTATCTATTCCTTCGGAGAAACCACCGTATCCCGTGATGCGAACGGTATACCGGTTCTGTCCATCAACGAAGAAAAAGCAGCCGATATGGTTTCAAAAGTATATTCCTTGATTTATGAATCCAACGGTACGATCACAACTGACGGATGGTCACTTCATCAGGATGTATTCACAGCAGGACGTGCGCTGTTCATGAACGGCGTATTCTTACATGCCATTGAACGCTTCAACAACATGGAAGATGACTATGCAATCCTGCCGTATCCGAAATGGGATGAAGCACAGACGGAGTATCTGACGATGTCCGACGGTGCAAGTCCGCTGGTTTCCATTCCGACCACCTGTGCCGACATCGAACGTGCCGGTATCGTCATCGAAGCACTTGCTGCTGAATCCTACAAATCGGTTATTCCTGCAATTTACGATACTGCGCTGAAGGTACGCGGCGTCCGTGACGAAACCTCCATGCAGATCATAGACATCATTGAACGCGGCAACGTCATTGACTTTGGATATGTCTTTGGGGATATGAACAAATTAGGCTTCTATATGAGCATTCTGATGGGAACAAAGACGAACAATTTCGCTTCATACTACGAAAAACAAAAGAAGAGTTGGGAAAAGCATCTGACCACCATCATCGATTCTTATCTCGAATCCGCGAACTGAGTTATAACACACGGGTACCGTTTGTATTGTTTTCCGGTACCCGTGATATTTTTTATCTTTTCACATTTTTAAGGTCAATGGTATTGACATTTTATATTCCATATGCTATGATATAGTCAAACAATTTGTGCGACATCGCCAACTACCGAAAGGAGAACCTCAATGAAACTGCTCTCTACAATATCTACGCTGCTTCTGGCATCCCTGCTCTTTGCCTCCTGCTCCGATACTTCCGGTCAGATCGCCGAAACAAACAACGCAGACGACACCGCCGCTGCTACCGAAGCCGTCACCGAAGCCCGCTGGAAGGACGCCATTCCTGAGGGAACCGATCTCGGCGGTAAGACCGTTACCATGCATGTACGCGGCAATGAAAACACAATGCTTGAAGTAAACACCGATGCTGAAACCGGTGACATTCTCAATGACACCATCTTCCGCCGCAACCGTGATCTCGAAGAACGCCTCAACTTCACGCTCGGCATTTATGAGGGCGCGGGCTGGGAAAGCTACAGCCAGGAAATCAACAAGATCCGTTCCTCCATCGCGGCAGGCGACAACGCTTGGCAGATCGTTTCCGGCTGGGGTATCAATATCACGCCGCTTGCACTTGAAAACTGCTTCTACGATCTGACCGGTATGCCGTATCTCGATACCACCAAGCCGTGGTGGAACCAGTCTACCGTCAAGGAACTGACACTTGGCGGCGGTATGTATTTTGCAACCGGTGATGTTTCCGTTCTGTCGACACTCGGCGGTGCATATGTCATGTTCTTAAACGACACCCTCAGCACAGCGCACGATATCGAAAACATTCCCGCACTTGTCCGCGACGGCAAATGGACGATGGACAAGCTGACCGAAATTTCCCGTCAAATCTGTGTTGACCTCGACGGTTCCGGCAAGATGGACGACAAGGACCGCTACGGTCTGGCAATTGACAAATACAATTCCACAGACTCCTTCTACACCTCGGCGGACATCCACCAGATCAAGGTCACAGACGGCATCCCCGCTTATGCACCCGATCAAGAACGTCTGGTCAAGTTGATGGCATATCTGGAAGATTATCATACCGACGGCGTTACCGTAGGTACTTACGCAACCTCCGATGTTTCCCTGCAATTCAACATGTTCATCAATTCGCAGGCACTGATGATCGTCCGTGAGCTTGACTCCGCGCGCACCGATTTCCGTGAAATGACGGACAACTACACCATTCTTCCAATGCCGAAGCTCGATGAAGCGCAGGATTCGTATTACACCGCCGCATACAACGGTGCATCTCTGTGGGGTATTCCCGCGGACAACCCCGACACCGATTCCGCGCTGATCGTCATGGAAGCAATGGCGGCAGAATCCTACAACTCCGTCACGCCGACCTACTTCTCGACCTGTCTGCAGGAAAAGTACGCCCGCAACGAAGAAACGCTCGAAATGCTCAATATCATCCGCAACTCTCTGTATCTTGACTCCGAATATCTGTATATGGGAGCGCTCGGAAACACCTGTTACATGCCACGTGATATGGTCTCATCGAAAAAATATGATGTCGCATCCCACATGGCAAAAAAAGAAAAGAATATTCTGAAAACCATCGAAAAGACCATTACCGCGATGGAAGAAAACAACCAGTAACTCGAAGTCAGAAAAA
>JAFYTT010000394.1 GCA_017558715.1 Clostridia bacterium
TCGTACTGAATGATCTCCGCAATATCATTGTTCTGCAGATGGATGATCGTAAATGTGGAATATGCAACGCCGCGCACAGAGCACACCGGCAAGGTTGCGGCAATGGTCGAAACACATTCTTCAATCGGCAAGCCTGCCGCCATCATCGTGGAAATGATCTTTGAGGTCAGTGTCGAGAGAATACTCGCCTTGACACCGCTTCCGAGACCGTCTGCGAGCACGATCACCGTGGAGTCTTCGTTTTCCTCAACGATATCCACGTGGTCACCGCACAGCTCTTCCCCGATGTGGTTGATACTTTTATATCCGATATCCGCACACAGATCATTCATCGCCAATCGACTCCTTCAGCTTTGTCAGCGCGATTTTGGTTTCTGCCGCAGTTTCACCGAGCAGAGACGCAATCTCCTGAACAATACGCATCTGTTTTTCAACGACCTTATCCGCAACCTCGACAGTCTGACGGTTGATACGCTCCTTCTTTTCGCGTTCCAATTCCTCATCCGTGACATCACGCATAATGCAGATCAGAAGACGGGAGTCCGGTGCATAAACGACCGTTTGTTCAATATATCTCTTATATTCCGCGAGATAGACACGCTGATCCGTTACCGTTCGTCCCGTTTGCTTGACATTGACAAAGACGCCGGGATCCAGAATACGGACAACCGGCTCACCGAGTACATCCGAATCCGCACGGATATTCATAATCTTTTTTGCCGCCTGATTGATCTGCTGAACCTCAAGATTTTCATTGAGGACAAGAAGACCGTTGGGCGTGTTATTGACGATCGTATCGGAGAAGCTTTCTGCTTTATCCTTCAGAAACGGCAGACACATCGACGGTTCTGCCTTACCCTGCCAGATCGCAATCGCTTTTTCACGGCAGGAATTGTAGCCGCAGGAGCCGCAGTTCAGCTCGTCTGACGTCTTGAATTTACCCATCTGGCGCAGCACAGTCATGATTTCATGTTCTGACGGCATCTCCAGCTTATGTTCGATCATCGTGAAATTCTTTTTCAGTCCCATCGGAGACGGCTGTTCCACCTGGAAATCGCGCTCACCGGCATATTCCGCAACGGAAATATAATCATGTACAGGCGATCTGTCATACTTTTCCATGATCGGTCCGTTGACACAGCTGCCGACACATGCAGACATTTCGATAAAGCACTTATGAATCTTCCCGTTTTCGATATCCTTGAGTGCGGCGATACAGTTTTCCACACCGTCAATGGCAAGATAGCGATAACCCGGCGCATCCTGTGCCATGGTTTTGAGAACGCCGCCGGTGGTCGGGAAGAAACGTGCACGGCTTTCCTCAGTCTGATCGAGTTCCGGTTCGAGCGTTATGCGTTCTTCCTTGAACCATCTTGTCAGCTCCTCAAACGTCATGACAGCATCGACAAGCCCTTCATAATAATCCGCTTCATCCTTCTTCGCAACACACGGACCGATAAAGACCGTCTTTGCATTCGGCATACGCTTTTTGATATCAGCACAGTGCGCCTGCATCGGAGACATGACATCAGCAAGATATTCCAGCTCCGCCGGGAAATACTTCTGAATCAGAAGATTGATCGAATGGCAGCAGGAACTGATGATGATATCGCGGGATTCCTCACGCAGCATCCGTTCATATTCGTTCTTAACGATCGTTGCACCGAGCGCGGTTTCTTCCACACCGGCAAAGCCAAGCTTCAGCAGAGCCCGGCGCATAGATGCAATACCGATGCCTTCATAGTTTGCAATGAAGGACGGTGCTAAACTGACAACGACCGGATCGCCCGTCTGCAGCAGAACACGAACCTTTTCCGTGCTGTCGACAATTTCCTTTGCGTTCTGCGGACAAACAACGAAGCACTGACCGCAAAGAATACATTCATTGCCGATGATATGCGCCTGATTCGCAGAAAAACGAATCGCTTTTACCGGACAGTGACGAATACATTTATAACAGTTTTTACAGTTTGATTTTTTTAACGTCAGGCAATTTGCCATTTCCGTCACTTCCTTTCCGCTTCAATCGGATCAAGAATATTGGTTTTGAAAAATTCTCTGAAATTTTCCTTGGTAATACCGACATGAACATCATCATTGACCTGAACCGTGACACCGACGCGGTTGCACTTTCCGATACAGAAGCTGCCGGAGAGGATCACATCGTCTTCCAGATGATGTTCTGCAATCCCCGCCTGAAGAAGTTCTACGATGTCCTGAGAACCTTTGAGATGGCAGGAACTGCCTACACAAATCTGTACAATCAGCATGGCATTACACCTTTGCAAGGACGGCTTCATTGAAGAATGCTTCTGCTGTATCGGGAGATACCGAATAGAATGTATCATCAACAGTCACACAGACGCCTTGCTGACATTTTCCCATACAGAATGTACCCGATAATTCTACGCGGTCACCGACATTATGCTTTGCAATCAAATCCTGAAGCTGTTCGACTACCTGACGCGAACCTTTAATGTGGCAGGAACTGCCGATACATACCGTAATTTTCACCATGACAATATCCTCTCAATCTGAATAAATTTATCTGTACTGTTTTGAAGCAGTACCTCGGTCGATTGTTGTCAAAACAATATCCTACTGATGCAGACCCAAGTATGTTATTATTTTAACACACTTTGCCGTATAAAGGAATAATTGATTTGTTATATCGGTATTATAGATATTGATATAACAGGAATCGATATTATTTTTATCGATAAAAAGAAGCAGTTCCATTTTCATGGAACTGCTTCTTCATCTGATATATAATTTGTTGTAATGACAATACTATAGACTGCGGCGAACGCAGGAGAACGGTTTTCATACGCTGCACAATCTCCCGTATATCGACTCGATTTTTTATATTATAGCATACATCCATCCGAATTGCAATAGTTTTGCCAAAATTCTGTCATTGAACAGCTGCAATCTTATTTCAACTGATTACAAAGATATGCAAGCGACAGTGCGAGATTTTCCTGTTTCAGAATCACATTGTACGGCAGCTGCAATTCACACGGAGCAAAATTCCAGATCGCACGGATACCGGCAGCAACCATCAGATCTGCAACCTGTTGTGCAGAACCCGCACCGACGGTGATGATTCCGATCCTGATTTCCTGTTCCATGCAATATCGTTCAAACTCCCGCAGCGGCAGAATTTCTTTTGATGTACGGCCGTACCGAAGCACCTGATCGTTACAGTCAAACGCGGCGACAATCTGAATTCCGTATTCCTCAAAACCGGAGAATTCGAGAAGCGCACGTCCCAACTTACCGGCACCGATCAGAACCGCTTTGGTATTGGAACGCCGCTCCAGACATGCCTGCAGATCACAAATCAACTCCTGCGCAACATAACCGATCTTCGGTTTTCCGGAACCGCTGACAGCAGCCAGATCCTTTCTGACCGTAACCTCTCCAAGCCCCAAACCGCGTGCAATCGCAGCTGCGGAAATGGTAGAATCGTCACTCAGTGTTAATCCCTGTAAATATTCAAGATACATCGGAAGTCTTCCAAGCGTCGCGCGCGGAATCGATAACTCACTCATGGTCCAAGGTCTCCTTTTTCGCCACAGATTTTCAAAAAAAGAAGACCGCCTCTTCCCAAGCGATCTTCCCTTCGTCTTGTATGACGAACACTCAGGAGGATATGGAAAGAGCGTTCATCATAGACAAAGACAACTGTATGGTGCTTGGATTATTTTACCACAAAACAAACACTTTGAAAATAACGAAAAGCGTATAACAGTCATAACAATTTTATATAACACAACAAGTATGTATACACCGCCAAATTTACTTTACAGGAATTTGATATATTTCCCAAATGTCCTACAAATACAAGTTTCAAAAACGAAAAATTTACAATTTGATTTCAATAATTTTCCGAAATCTATTGAGAAACCTTTGGCTTTATGCTATAATATTATTTAACCATGTATCAAAATGGCGTAAAAATGGAGTAAAACCCATGCCGTCAATCAAATAACCCCTGAAAATACTGAATTTTTGTAAGGAGATAGATCAAAATGAAATTAGGTATCGGGGAAGCCTCCCTGGATTTCATTTCTCCTTATTTCCCTTATAATTGCTGATAAATCTTGATACGGCGGCATTTTTTTGAAAAACCGCTTGTGTTATAAATTCATGTATCTCTATGTATCCACACACCAAAATGGTGTCAAAATGGTGTAGAGAAATTTTTTGCAACAGCAAGAGGCAGCACAACAGACAAAAATTTTTAAGGCATGACTGTGAAATGCAGTCATGCCTTATGTTTTGAAAGTCTGCCTTGAAACATAAATAAGCCACAGTCCTATCATGCCGCCGCATTCGCGTTGATTCGGTCAATTACTGCTTTGATTCCCAACCATACGGTGAGATCGGTAAACACCTCAACAATACTTCCGCGATCGGTGAACGGCGGCTCCTGAAGCACAGTCATATCTTTCATCACGCCATTGCGAACAATATATTCTATGATCTGGTTGACAAAATAGATCTGATCTGCGTCAAGATTAACATCATTCAAATATTCTGCAAATGCTGCTTTTGCTGCTGTCATATCAAGACCGACAATTTCACGGACAAACTCACCGAGCGGCTTTTCGCCGTACTCCGTTTCATAGTCCTTTTTACTGCCGACCTCGCTCCACAAAACATGCTCCAACGCCTGCACATCCTCGGCATTCAGCGGAACATTGCTCTTTAATTTCATAATTGCCGCTTCATCCTGATGCTGACGGATATAAAACTCTGCTTTTGCTTTGTAATTCTTGAGATCATCACTTTCCAGATCAGATTCGTTCCATTCAACCGCAAGAATCTCATCATCAAAATTCGTGCTGTATCTCACATCCGCCCTTGGAATATATTTCATCAGACCACGTAAACTTTCTCGGATATGCTCGAACTCATTGATGCCTGCACTGTCCAGATAATCGGTGTGCAGAATTTTATTGATAAGCTCCGACTGAACCATGATTTCCGGAATGTTGGCAACACCGGCGATACCGCTGACCTTTTTGTAAAGATCGGTGCGTGCACGGGAATATTTCTTTCCGGCAAGATACGCAAGCTCAATACCATACATCAGCGCATCAAAACGAACTGCCGATGCCTCATCTTCGTCGGGTGTGATCAGCGGAGCAAGTTCTTCTGCCATCAAGAGCGTATCTTCATAAGAAAGCGCGTTGTAATTATCGGGATTTGCATACTGCTCAACATAACGAAGATGCTGACGAACGGCAAAGTTTTCTTTATTGAGATCACGCACCTTTCGCACCATATCGTCAACCAAAGATTTGCGGAATGCAATCAGTTCGGTCGTCTGGTAGGCAAGGTCCTGCAATTTGAACACAATCTGCGCCTTCAGCTTGAAGATCGCCCCCTGCAATGCCATCTGATTGGCAGTAGGCTTGCCGTTATTCATACGGAAGAATTCAAAGTTTCCGCAGAAATCGAAGATATAGAATTTGTCCTTATCTTTGCCGTCCATCAGTCCGTCACAACGGCGTGTACCGCGTCCGATCATCTGCCAGAACTTCGCTTTACTCATGACCTTTTTGAAGAACACAAGATTCAATACCTCAGGCACGTCGATACCTGTGTCAAGCATATCGACAGAAATAGCAATTTGCGGCAATTTCTTTGGATCGGAAAATTCATCAATGGCACTCTGCGCATAGGTCATATAGTTGTCAATGACCTTGGTATACCCGGGCAGATGCGGATATTCCCGGCCAAAGATCTCGTGGATCTTTTCGGCGTGCTCGTGGTTCTTGGCAAAGATGATCGTCTTACCGAGCCGCTCGCCGTAGTCGATGCGCAGACCGTTCTGCATCAGAATGTGCAGCACCTGACGAATGGTGTCCTCATTGAACACCCATTCATTCAGCGCAGAAGATGCAATGCTTTCCGGCAGCTCGCCGTTTTCATCTTCAAAGGTCTTTTCATAGGCTTCCTTGTCCTCATCGGACAGCTCATCATATACGATACCCTGCTCTATGAATTTCAGCTTGCTTTCCACGGACATGAAGTCAACGAGGAACCCATCGGTAACCGCCTGACCGAGCTCGTAACCGTAGGTCGGAACACCGTTTTCCAGTTCGAAGATCTCATAGGTATTCTTGTCGATCTCATCCTTGGGGGTTGCTGTCAGACCAACCAGCGGTGCGTCGAAATAATTGAAAATATCCTTGTACTTGTTATAGATGGAACGGTGTGCCTCGTCTACGATCACAAGATCAAAATGCCCGACTGTGTACAGCTTGCGTCCGTTTTCATCTCTGACAGCATCGATGCAGTTCATCATCGTCTGATAGGTGGAGAATACACAGCGCGCGTCAAAGTTCTCTTTATCCTCGCAGAGGTTGGTCACGGAAAGATCGGGGAGCAGATTCACAAAAGCACGCTTCGCCTGCGTAACAAGCGAATTGCGGTCGGCAAGGAACAGAATATTCTTCACCCAACCGTGATCAAGCAGAACCTTGCACAGTGCGATGACCGTTCTCGTCTTGCCCGAGCCTGTTGCCATGACGAGCAGAGCCTTGCGGCGATTCTTCTTGTCAAGCGCCTCGCAAACCGCCTTGATCGCGCCCTCCTGATAGTAGCGTCCGGCGATAGCCTTGTCCACCATCACGTTCTTCAGGCTTGTCCGCATCGTGTGCAGATTGAAGAGCTTTTCCAGGTCGCGCTTGGAATAGACCGATGCCACCTTGCGCTCGGGATAATATTTATCGTTCCAGATGCGCGTGTCAAAGCCGTTGGAGAGGAAAATGATCGGTCTGCGGCCGTATTTCTGCTCCAAAAGGTCGGCGTAAAGTTTCGCCTGCTGTCTGCCCTTGACAACGTCTACACAGGTGCGCTTCGCTTCGAGTACGGCAAGAGGCTTACCGTCGTCGCCATAGAGAACGTAGTCAGCATAACCGACCTCGCTGTGGTTTGGCATACCGGGAAGCTCGACCTCGTTCAGCCAGTCCTTGCCCTCGACCCAGCCGGCATCCTGCAGCATCACGTCGATATACAGCTTGCGTGTCTTAAATTCGGAGAGATCCAAAGGTTTCGGCACATAGGTCTGCTGCTGCTCGGCAC
Source organism: Clostridia bacterium (assembly GCA_017558715.1). Classification (GTDB taxonomy): domain Bacteria; phylum Bacillota; class Clostridia; order Oscillospirales; family CAG-272; genus RGIG3925. The sequence continues at coordinate 7,099 of JAFYTT010000394.1, forward strand.
GGCGTGCGGTCAGCTCCTCGCGCAGCGCTTTGTTTTCTTCCATCAGCGCGGCGATGTCAATACCGTCGTTCGGATCGGGTTTTTCCACAGGTTCTGTGGGTTTGACAAGTAAGCTGCGGTCGAATTCCCGCTCGGTGTATTCGGGCGCGTAGAGGTAAGCCACGCAGTCGAGGAAGGCAAAGAGGTTTTCCAGACACAGCACCGCCTGCTCCTCGGTGATCTGCTTGCCGCCGTGTGCGACGGTGTTGCCGAGCTTGCGGACATAATCCATGCGCCGCCAGATATCGTTGCCGATGATGCCGCGGAACGTCTCGTCCTTCATGAGGCTGTCGAGGTTGTCCTGATACGGCAGAACGAGGTCGCGGTCGACGGAATACATCCATTTCACGGCGAACTCCATGGCGCGGCGGCAGTTGAAGACACTCGCGTCGCGGTCGATGTACAGAAGATGCTCCGCGGAGACGGCTACAGAGGAAAAGGAGGAGAAGTCGGGGGTGGAGGATAAGAAATCAAAGTTGGTTCTCATAAACTCTCCATTATTTTTATTCAGATGCTTCAGATGATGTTTTTGAATCTTCATTATTTTGGGGGTATTGTTTTTGTATTTGATTGATCCGAATCATTTCCTGCATAATACTAATTACATGCTTTGAGGTGATAATTTGAATTAGCAATTTTTCAAAATCATCACGATTATCACATTTTATTATATAATTTGCGTTAATCTCTGCAAGCACTTCGTCAGCAATACCTTGCTCCAAAACGACTGTTACAGGGTAATTTCCAATGCCATGTTTTATATAACAAATACGATATTTATATTGTTCATAAATCGGAATTTCCAAATAAAACTCAAATTTACTCACTTCCACATGTTGCTTTCCAAGTGATTTTTGTATGTCAACTTCAGTTGACAGTTCACCCAATGCTATACCAAGACTTTTATATGGATTTTTTGTATATGAAAAAATATTACCAGTATATTCCTTTATCTTCCCATCAATAATCCCTTTTGTTTCATATGATATCTGTTTAATAATATTTTTAACTACTTCTTCTGGCGGAGTTAAATCAATATCATTAAAATCTAATTTCCCACTCAAATCAAAAATCTTATCCATGGTTATTCTCCTTTATTTCAAATATAATAGGCAAATGATCACTTATTTTTTTGTTTGGATGTTTATTTTTATCCAAAAAATATTGGGATGAAGTATGTGTTACTATTGTTAAACTCTTTTCGACAAAAGACTTACGTAATGATGGTCTAAGCAATACTTGATCGTATATATTCCAGTACAGATTATCAGTGTCATTGCTTACATAATAATATGTTCCATACGGTTCAGAAAAGTCACCCAAGAAATTCCACATAGGATTATAGAACATACGAAATTCTTTATCTTCAATCATTCTTGTTTTTCTATTGGCTTCGCAGCATATTGGTATACCATGAAACAGAGTCGCATCAATCACTGATGATTCATACGGATTCACATTAAAATCTCCAACAATAATTGTTCTGTCAGTACCTATATCATCTTCGGTATTCTGTATGTTATAAATCAATTCCCTAATTATAATATCTCGCTTTTTTTCACTGCCACCGTAAATCTTACTTGGCAAATGAATACCACATAATATTATATCATTATTGATTATTTGTATCGTTGTATATTTCGACTGGTATCCTGGTTTAATATTGTCGATACTACCAATAACTTTTATCCTATCGCATCCCACGCTAATATAAGGAAACATCGTTTTCCCTTGTCCCTGCATATAAGTAAGCAATTCATCCATCGGGGCGGTATATTCGGCAAGAACCACAATGGAAACATTATTTTCTATTATTAACTCACTTAAAATATAATTGATTTTCTCATTTTTATGTGTATTCCAAAATAATATTTTCATAATGGTTCACCCAAAATACTCCTGCATCAACGCCCCTTTGAGCATTTCCAATTTATCAAGACTATGCTGTATTGCCGATTTTGATTTGTCGGTCTGTTTTACGAAACATACAAATTTTTCTTGCAAGTCTAATGAGGGGATAGGAACAGTTACTTTCACCAAGTCCTTACTGCGTATTCCTTGTGCAGTTCCACCTGTTCTATATACATTTATATCTTGCCAAAACATATCAGTTTGCATATATGAACACAAAAAAGCATTATATATATCTTTATGCCCTTTTATGGTTATTACCCTTTGCCCCAATGCAAACTTTGTCATATCATCTGGTATTAAGCATGTGTTTCCAAATGTATGCCCTTCTGTAACAAAAAGAATATCACCTGCATACCCAAATCCTCTGTGCATCCAAGAATCATATGTTTCTTCGGTTATATATTCGTCAACATATTTGAAAAAGCCTTTTCCAACCGATTTTGCATTCACCATTCGTATAGTGCCTTCATCGGACAATTCTGGAGTGTGTCCTCGATAATCTACAAAATCTGTACATTCACCTAATGACTTTCTTTCACAGTTTTCTAAATCAAACAGTTCGACAAATCGTGCTTTGACCAACTCATCCAATTTCGCAAGCTGTTGTTTGCGGAGGGAGATGAGGTTGTCCATTTTATCAAGAACACGAATTATTTTTTTCTGATGTTCAAAGGTAGGAACTTTTATCGGTGTTTCTCTAATATGCGTAAGGTGTAAATTAGGAACACCAATGCCTTTCAAATGACTATTGAAAAACTCTTTTGATGGTTCACTATTGATAGCATGAAGCAGATAACGAGGCGTGATTTTCCGTTTATCAGGACGAATCAATGCCAAACTAACGTAGATATCAAAAACTTCATCTCGATCAACAATAGCAGCTATACCAGTTGTACCGTTTTTTGCCAATAGAATATCATCTCTTTGGGGAGCAAGACGAGCATATAATTCCTCATGTAATTCCTTTGGAATATACATTACATTGTCCCAGTCAATACTACCACTTGTTACATTTTTGGATGAAAGAAAAATATATCCTTGATCAGCATATATGGGCGTTTTGTGTGTTCCGTCTGTAATATCAATTTCGCATAGCTCTTTTAACGCAACAGTTTGAACCATCACAACATCCCCTCCAATTCCTCAATTCCTGCGAGAATCTGCTCCTCCATCTCACGAATCTCCGCCAGAATCTCACTCGTCGGCGCGTACTCTACCGCCTTATATTCCGTCTGCTTGTACTTATTGATCGACAGATCGTAGTCGTTCGCCGCGATTTCGTCCTTGGGGACAAAGAAGGATTTTTCCGTGCGTGCGCGGTCTGCCTCGGCATCTCGGCTATGGAATCGGGCAATAATATCGGGAATGTCATTCTCCGCCACCGGCGTGCGCTTGTCGTCCAGCGAAAGTCCGTCAGAGAGCATATCGTAGAACCAAACATTGTCCGTGCCGCCGTGTCCCGTCTTCGTGAAGATCAGAATTCCCGTGGAAACGCCTGCATACGGCTTGAACACACCCGAGGGCATGGAGATCACCGCTTCAAGGCGGTTTTCTTCAATCAGCGCACGGCGGATCGCCTTATGCGCCGTGGACGAGCCGAACAGTACGCCGTCGGGAACGATGCACGCACATCTGCCGCCCACACGCAGCATCCGCAAAAAGAGCGCAAGGAACAAAAGCTCGGTCTTCTTGGTCTTGCAAACTTTGAGAAGATCGGCAGAAACGGTATCATAGTCCAGACTTCCCTTGAACGGCGGATTTGCGAGGATGAGTGAATATTTCTCCTTGTCGGGGTTCTGATCGGACAAGCTGTCGCGGTATTCGATATAGGGATTGTCCACGCCGTGCGTCATCATGTTCATCGCGCCGATACGGAGCATGGTTCTGTCCATATCGTAGCCGTGGAACATACCGTTCATATAGTGTGCTTTCTTTTCGCGGTTATAGAAGATCTCCTCCTTTTTGCGCTCTTTGAGATAGTCTCCCGCCGCGACAAGGAAGCCCGATGTACCGCAGGCGGGGTCACAGATGATGTCATCCGCACCGGGATCCATCAGCTCGACCATCATGCGGATGATGTGGCGCGGTGTGCGGAACTGACCGTTCAGACCCGACTGCGCGATCTTGGAGAGGAGATATTCGTATACGTCACCACGGATATCGCTGTCCTTGATCTGCGCCATCTGTGCATAGATATCGTCGAGGATCGTGACGATCTTTTCCAGCAGCAGCGGCGTGGGAATCTTGAAGATGGCGTCGTCCATGTACTTGGAATAGGCGCTGTTTTTGTCATCGTGAAGGTTCTTGATGAACGGGAACACCCACTCCTGTACGGTGGAATACATTTTTCCCGCAGGAAAATCGTGGAACGTGGACCACTTCAGCTGGCTGCCGTCAATCTCGCGGTCGCCGATCATGACCTTATCGGAAAAGATGCTCTTGTGCGGCAGTCCGAGCATGACCGCTTCCTTTGCACGGAGGTTATCGGTATCGTCGAGGTCGCGGATAAACATGAGGTACGTGATCTGCTCAATGACATCCAACGGGTTGACAAGTCCGCCCGCCGCAAATACATCCCAAAGTCCGTCAATTCTGTTTTTCAGTTCGCCTGTGATCATTGCTTAACTCCTTTTCTTACCTTCGGAAATTGCCGATACGGCAATTTCGTGCGCGAAGTCGGTAACTTGAAAATATCGATTTCTATTATTTCGCGCTATTCTCCTTATCGTGATTCCACGTATATGCGGTGTAACGACCGCCGCCGATTTTCAGAATATCTTCGCTCTTTACCAGATCGTTCAGTGCACGCTGCACCGTGACCTGGCTGATATCGGGGCATTTCTCCATAATGTCTGTTTTTGTGATTTTGCCGAGTGTGTCTTTGATGATCTCTCTGATGCGTTCGGGTTTTGACATATTGCCGGCAGCGAGAACCTTCACTCTGGATGAAAATTCACGGTATGCAGCAACCACAACTCCGAGTGTGTATTGAACGAAGGGAATATAGTCGTTTGTACCTTCGTGCCAGTTGACAGAGCTGCTTTCAAGTGCCTCGTAATAAGTTTCTTTGGTCTGCTCGATTGTCTTCTCAATACTGATATATTTACCAACGATATATCCTGCACGATACAGTAGTAACAGCGTGAGCAATCTGCTCATTCTGCCGTTGCCATCATTGAAAGGGTGAATACAAAGGAAGTCCAATATAAACATCGGGATGATAAGAAGCGGATCAGCATCGGACTCGGCTAAAATTTCGTCAAATGCTCCGCATATTGCCTCAATAGCCGCAGATGTTTCCCATGCGGGAACCGGTTTGAAGCGGATGCGCTTATTGCCTTCTTCGTCTTCTTCTGCGATGACGTTGTCAGCGCCCTTATAAGAGCCTCCAACCGATTTTCCGCTGAATTTATACAGGTCACGATGAAGCTGCAGAATGATTGTCGGCTTTAGGGGGATAAAATCATGATTCTCATGAATGGTGGAAAACACATCGCGGTAACCGGCAATTTCCTGTTCGTTTCTCGTGTGGGGGATGGCTTTATTGGTAACAAGACTTTTGAGCCGTTCATCTGAGGTATAGATGCCTTCTATTTTATTGGAGGCTTCGGTGCTTTGGATTTTTGCGATTTCAACGAGCTGGGTCAGTGTGTCTGCTTTTGCTTCTATAAATAAGGTTTGTTCACCCTTGTATTCGTGGATCTGTGTCAGTAAGGACACAATTTCAGGCGTGAGTAATTTTTGCCATTTGTTTTGGTAATTGTAATTGCGCATATTGACCTCACAGTATATTTATCTATTATCATTATAACACTGATTATATGCATTGTCAATGGTAATTTAATCATTTTTTATAAAATGATTAAATTGAAAGTGCTGTGGTATTTATTTCAAAACAAAACTGACACCACTTGAAAAGCGATGTCAGTTGGTTGCTTAAATTAATATTTCTACCATATGACTCTTTTTCGTGCTGTCCGTATAATTTGAGGGCAGTTCACCATGCAATATTACAAAAACAAAATATCAATGCGCTGAAGCAGCGACATGGTGATATCCTTTCGGTGTGCTTCCTTGATAGTCCGCTGGAAAAACTTGTGCTCATTCTATTGTAATTCGCTCCACAACTGCCGCAGATTTTGTCAGCCGGAACACAGCCAGCCCTGACAGTATCGACACCGTGATACAAACCGCCAGCATTATCACACCGGACAGCCAATTCAGTGAAACTAGCGCATTCATGGCAGTGTTGATGATAATTGCAATCAGCGGAAAACCAATGCACACCGTAATCAGAATCGCCGCTCCACCGCTGTACAGGCTTTCAGTAAGCAGCATCCGCATCATCTGCCGGTCGGTCATGCCCACGGCTTCCAGCATGGCGAATTCGCGCCTGCGCTCGGTTGCGGAGGACAGAGCGGTATTGACGATGTTCAGCGCGCCGATGAGGAAGATCATGGCGGAGAGACTGTAGCCGACGGTTTCGATGGCGCGCAGGTTCTGCTGCATTTCCGTGAACTGATCGAGCCGCCCGTCGAGCGTCGCATAAGACTTCACGATATCGCGTCTGTCCGTGTAGATTTCATTTCTCTGTGTTTCAAAATTTGTGTTCACATCTGTGTCAACCGATAATCCAAAAAGTGCACCCATCTGCTCCAATTCCGGACGAATGGCATCATAGTTGTCATCCGTTGCGTCAAGCAGCAGCGCGTAAGTCACGCCATCCCCAAACTCCTCTATAAAATGATGCTCCGGAAGAACAATGATCGGTCGGTCAATCAAAGCCGCCATGACAGTTCCGCAGACTTTATAGGTCATGCGTGTTGCGTCCCCATATATGACGGTATATTCATGCGCTCCGATTTTCAGCTTTGAGCCTTCTTCAAAATAAGCATAGGGAGCATATGTATTCTTTCCGTTTTCGTAGGACAGTGTATGCGATGGGCTGTACTGTACCATAACAAACCCTTCGTTATAGTCGTCACCGATTTCCTCCAATTCCGGATCATACAGATACGGGAAAAATTCATCAGGTACTCCAACAACCGCAATCTCCATTTTACCGTCAAGAATTTTCTGCTGTGTCGGATTCCAGTAATGCTCATAGCACATGCTCTTCCATTGCTTCAAAAAATTCCTCGTATAGAACGGCGTCTCAATCGTAAGCATGGCGGAACGGATACGCCATATCTGTTTTGTCAATGCATGATTTTCCAGTGCCGTAACATATTCCTCTGCAATCCCGATGCCCTCATCAATGTCATAATATGCGTTATATAATGTATCATCAGCCACTGTACCGTCCATTTCAGGATAAACCCTGTAATAATCATACTCGGCTCGGATGATATAGTCCGTTTTTTGCATCATGTCCTGTCCGTAGGCAACCCCATAGTCGACAATCGTTGCAATCAGGACAAACAGAATCACCGAGATCGACATGGACGCGGCAGTGATAACTGTCTTTTTCCGGTTGCGGGAGATGGTATATCGGGCAAGGTGCCCGGCTTTCGGTGTGACATTTCGCCGCAGATAATTCTTTTTTCTGACATAGCGTTCCGGCAGATCGGCCGCAGGCGTATATTCCACTGTGGCAATCGGTGTCATTGTGCTCAGCTTTTTCAGCGGGCGCACCGCCGACCACAAGAGGGTAAACAGTGTCAGCAGAACCGTAAAAACAACAATCCATGGGCTGAATTGATATGTCATACCGCTGTTTCCCATACGGAACAGAACCGGAGCAAGCAGCTTCCAGCCGATGAAATAGCCTGCAGCCATGCCCGGCAGCAGTGTAACCGCATACAAAATCAAGGACTGGGTTATGATGATGCGGCAAAGCTGTTTGTGTGTGGTACCGAGGACATTCAGAAGCCCGAAGCTCTGCATATCCTGCACCAATGCGATGGAGTAAATGTTGTAGATGAGCAGAAACGAGCAGAGAAACACCGTGGTCACTGCAAACACGATCAGAAACAGATTCGGAAGCGTCATTCCCTGCTCAAATGTGGTTTCGAGATAAGCGCTGTTTAAGGTGCCATGCTTCTGCAGATCACCTCGCCTGTACGCACCGAGTGTTTCATTGACAAGAGCATCATACTTTCCCGTGATATTGAGTGTGTTGTCAAACATGAAATACACGGCATACGGTGCGCCGAAGCCGTAGGTGTCTTCCAGTGTGTCGCTGTATCGCAGGATTGCCTGCATCTGGACATCGGCAATGCTTTCAAACAAACCGCAAATATGAAATTCCGCACTTGCCGTTTCGCTGTAACCCTCTTTGACTTGTTCATAATACAGTGTGATCGTATCACCGACCGAGGCATCGGGAAAAAACAACAGATTCACAAGAATTTCCGTATCGTTTTCGGGGAAGGCACCCTCAATGATACTGCTGAAAAATCGATCAAGCTCGTCCTCGGATTCGAGTGCCCGAATCGTATCGCGGGACTGCGGAACACTTGATGCTTCTCTTGCATACCGTGTCAGATTGGATGAAATGTAGGCTTTAGATATATCGTTTGACCCCCGCATTTCATCACGCAGGGTTTCCGCATCGACGGTGAATGCGGCTGACCGCAGATATCCATGATAATCCGTTCCTGCGGCAAGACGCATCATGATGCCATAGCCTGTGAGGAGATTCGATGAAATACTCACCACCGTCATAAACAGCA
>JAFYTT010000395.1 GCA_017558715.1 Clostridia bacterium
CCGCAACCGCCGCATTGAAGAACGCTTCAACATCAAGATCGTTCCCGTCATCACCGAAGCCGGCGACGGCAACACCCATGTCAACGAAGTCCGCCAGAGCATCATGGCAGCGGATGACGCGTTTGATCTGTCCGCAACCTATGTTTTCACCACAGGTCCTCTCGTTACAGACGGCTGTTTCCTCAACTGGCTGAATATGCCCTACAACGATCTGTCCAAGCCGTGGTGGATCGGCGGTGTCAACGACAAGTTCCGCGTCGGTGACGCCATCTATGCCGCAACGGGTGATATGTGTGTTTCCACGCTGAAGCTGACCTACGGTGTGTTCTATAACAGAACCCGCGGCGCTGACTATGACCTCAACGAAACCATTTACGATACCATCCGCGAGGGCAAGTGGACCATCGACAAGTTCATCGAAATGACCCGTGATGTTTATGTCGATGTCAACGGTGACGGCGAACGCAGCAACACCGACTTCTACGGCTTCACTGCAGAAAAGGCGACCAACCTCGACGTTTACACCTTCGCATTCGATATTCCGCTTGTAAAGAACAACGAAGACGGTGTTCCCGAGCTTGCCATCAATACGCCCAAGACCATCGAAGCGGTTGAAAAGGTCAATAAACTCTATTGGGACGGTGTCGGTTCCTATATCCCCGAGGACTACAGCGAACCTGTCCAGATGTTCCGTTCGGGCAATGCACTGTTTACCACCACCTATCTGACCCAGGCATTCTCCACATTCCGCGATATGACCGACGATTACAGCATCCTGCCGTATCCGAAGTGGGACGAAGCACAGGAAAAGTATATGACGGGCGCGATGGACAACTACTCCGTTCTCGGTGTTCCTGTCACCGTTTCCGATCTCGAAATGGTCTCTATCATCACAGAATCACTCAACATCGAATCCTACAAGACGCTGTTCCCGACCTACTACGAGCAGGCTCTGCAGTCCAAGTACGCGCGTGACGCAGAATCGATCGAAATGATCGACATCCTGATGGAAGGACGTAACTTCGACTTCTGTACGCTGTTCTCCTCGACCATCATCGGTATTCCGTTCATGGTTCGTGAACTTGTTGCTGGCAAATCTACTGCGTTTGCAAGTAAGTATAAGTCCCTTGAAAAGGGTGCACAGAAGGGTCTGGAGAAGGTTCTCAAGGCGTATGAAGAAAATGCGGATTCTTAAATTCTTTCGCGCGGTTTTCAGTATTCTGCTCATCTGCATGCTTGCCGTCAGCATGGTTTCCTGCAATGGCGGCGGCGCAGATGATACGGTAACCGCCTCAACCGCAGATACAACCGCAGCCCAAACGGAGGACAAAAACGTGTATAACATTCAGAGTATTGTCTTCAACGGCATCGATAAGATCACCGAGGAGACAACCATTGCCGCAGATGCACCGAAGTCCTATGCACTTTATATGGCAAAGAACGAGGACGAAGGGTGCCAGATCGCCATTCGTTCCGATGAACGCATCGGCAGCATCGCGCTCGATATCACATCCCAGCCTGCGGACGGTCCCGCGCTGACCGTTTACCGCGAAAACACCGTCCCCACAGGAAACGATAACACCCCCGATCCGCTCGCACCGTTTACAGGTAAGCTCACCCTGATGCGCGACCGCACAACCTGCGTTTACCTGCGTTTCTCGGCGACCGAGGAACAGAAGGCGGGCACGTATACCTATACCTTCAACCTGCACACCAAGGACGCCGACATTGCACAGTATTCTGTCGATGTCACCGTCTACGATTTTGCGCTTCCGACAGAACCCGCTTCGGCAACCGCCGTCGGTCTTTACCGAAATTACATCTGCAATCAGCACGGGACCTGGGACGAGTCGGAATCACAGAAGCTTTACGAAAACTACTACAATCTGCTGCTCGAGTATAAGGTCACGGCATACGATCTTCCCTTCGATATCCTCGACGAACGTGCCGATGCCTACATGAGCAATCCGCTGGTTACGTCCTTCCGCGTACCGACGTGTGACGACGATGACGCGCGACTGGCAGAGATCTACGAAAAAATCTGCTCCAATCCCGACTGGCTTGCAAAGGCATACTTCTATCCGCTTGACGAGCCGACCTCCAGGGAAATGCTCGATCAGCTGGCATCCCTTTGCGAGCGGCTGAACCGTATTGCGCCCAAAATCCGCATCTGTACCCCGTTCTTCCGCAACATCGATTATGCAAAGGACATGGACCAGATCACGTTCATGACGGACAAGACCACGCTGTGGTGTCCCAAGAGCTATATGTATATCACCTCCAACGTCTACTCTGATGCACAGAAGAAGAAGTATCCCTCCTTCGGTGAGCGCATGGCAGAGCGTAAGGCGGCGGGTGATGATATCTGGTGGTATGTCTGCTGGGAACCGGGTGACCCGTACAACAACCTGTTCGTCGATCAGCTCGGTGTTCAGCACCGTATCCTGTTCTGGCAGCAGTACGCGCACGGTGTTGACGGCTTCCTTTACTGGGGTGCCAATTACTGGAACAGCGACACCGGTACGCTCGACCCGTGGGCTGATATGGCAACGGTCAAGAATCTGAGCGAAAGCGTCTACGGTGACGGCTCGCTTCTGTATAACGGCAATACCGTCGGTGTGGACGGCGGCTGTCCCTCCCTGCGTCTTGCGGCGATCCGCGACGGCGTTGAGGACTGCGGTCTGTTCAAGCTCGCCGCATCCCTGCTCGGTGACGAGTTTGTCAACGCAAAGATTGCGGAAATTACCGAATCGCTGATCAAGTACACGACCGATACGGAAACGTTCCTCGCGGTTCGTAAATCGATTTATGAAGCAATCGCCGAGGCAGTGAAATAACCGCTGTTTTCGGATAGGTCATACATATTTCTTCGCAATTGCTGGGACAGGCGTCCCCGACTGTCCCGATGACAGAAATGATTATGGGACAGTCAAGGATGCCTGTCCCTCTAACGTGAAATTGCGCTGTTTTTTTGTAATTCCCCCCACTCTGTCCCCCAATTCCCGCAATCCGAGAGTCATTTCCCGCCCTTTGACCTTGTACTTTGTCTCTCGCCGTGGTAGAATAGAGCCAACGAAGACAAACGGGGTACACCCGGGATGCACCGTTGTCCGCGATTACACCACCGAAAGGAAACCATCATGGAAGCAAAAACCATAGGCTCATTTATCTGTGCTCTGCGCCGCGCATCGGGCATGACCCAACGAGAATTCGCCGAACGACTCAACGTCTCCGACAAAACCGTCAGCCGCTGGGAGCGCGACGAGGGCGCACCCGATCTGACATTGATTCCCGTCATTGCGGAAATTTTCGGCGTGACCTGCGACGAGCTTCTGCGGGGCGAAAGAAGATCGCCCGAGGAACGCAGACCGACCGCAGGCAATCCCGAACTTGCAGAATCTGCATCCGCAGAACCTGAAATCCCCGCCGCACCGACCTATACGGCAAAGGCAGAAAAACAGCGCAGTTACATCATCCGCACCACCCTTGCCCGTCACCGCAACCTTTCCCTGACAGCAGCCGCGGTCGCAGGGATCGGTTTCCTCGGCGCAATGATCTTCAACACCGCATTCACCCGCGCATACCTCGGCTTCTTTCTCTCGGCAATTCTGTATCTTGCGGCTGTGATCTGTGAGGTCATGGTCCTCAACGGCACGCTCGCGGCAGTCACCGAAGATCTCGCTGACGAAACCGAGCTTGCCGTGTTCCGTTACCGTGTCTATGCCGATGCCCGCGCGGTGTTTGTGCTGACAGCGGTACTCCTTGCCGCGTGTATCCCGCTGCTCATGGTCGGAGATGCGTATTGGGGACTGACCGCCGAAATGTGGCTCTTCTGGGGCGCAATCTGTGCGGTTCTCGCGCTGGTTCTGTGCGGCATCGTGCTGTACTTTGTCGAAAATCATCTGTTAAATGAAACCATCATCGCCTATCCCGAAAAGTCAGCCGCCCTCATCACCCACCGCCGACGGCTGAAAAAGAACCTGACCCTGCTCTGCGTCGGTCTTCTGGCACTCACCGCGTTCTTAAACGGCGTTCTGACCGCATTCGGCAGTACCCACGCGCTTGCCGACAGCATCCGCTTTGACGATGTAGAGAGCTTTGTCACCTTTGCTGAGCAGGATGTAAAAGACACCTATCAAGCGCCCAATGTTTCGATCGAGTATCATTACGACGGCGAAATCACGGTTGTCCCCGAAGAAGACCTCGCCGATCAAACAATCTATTTCGATCAGAACGGAATTCCGTCCACCCGCGACAAAGCGCTGACACGGACCGTCGAAGATCGTGACGGCAATGTTGTCATCCAATATATCCAGCGCAACGAAACGATCTCCTCTGTCTCCTTCGGCGCAGAATCCGAGGGCTTTCTCCCAATCCACGTCAAAACCAAAGACCATGTCCGCGCAGCACAGAGACAGGTCGAGCTGACAAACGCTGTCTTCACCGTTGTCTATCTCCTCGAAGTGCTGTCCGTCCTCGTTGCGTATTTCCTTCTCCGCACACCGAAAAAGTCCTCCCGCATCGCATAAACACCCCTCTCACGGGATATCCTTTTGTTAAGGCATCCGCGTGATGCCATCCACAAAAAGAGAGGTATCATTCCCATGTGCGATGAAAACCGTTTTTACCACTGTCCCGCGTGCGGTACCGTCATCAGTATGATTCACGACGGCGGTATGCCGCTTTCCTGCTGCGGCGATGAACTGGAGCATTTGATTCCCAATACCACATCCGACACAAAGCATACCCCCGTCATCCGCGTGCACAAGAAGTATTCCACGCCCGAGGATTGCTGTAAAACGCCCGATACCGAGCCGTGCTGCTCCGACGGTACCTGTGCGCTGTACTGTGTCGATATCGGACAAACGCACCATCCGATGGAGGATGACCACGCCATTCGCTGGGTCTATCTGCAGACAAACGTCGGCGGACACAGAAAGTGTCTTGCACCGGGCGGAAAACCGTCGGTCTGCTTTGCCCTGACCGAGGAAACGCCGGTTGCCGTCTACGCCTACTGCGACAAGCACGGGCTGTATATGACAAAGGTGTGAGCGGGCGACTTCATGATTCATGATTCATTACCGCAACAACGGGCGATTCGTGAATCGCCCCTACATACACCAAATTTCATCAATCCCCATCATCTTATGGAAGGAACCGATCATCATGAAACTCCACTACCTCGGCACCAGTTACGGTGCGCCGTCTTCCGGACGCTGTCAGCAGAGCCTCTTGATCGAGGATTCTGCGGGCGGACTGTACCTCTTTGACGCAGGTGCGCCCGTGCTTGACCGCATGGTCAACATGGGACTTGCGCCAAACCGTCTGCGCGCGATCTTCATCTCCCACCTGCACGGCGACCACATCAACGGTCTGCATGACATCTTCAACCTCTGCGCGTATTTTGACATCAACTGTCCCGTGTATCTGACCGAACAGCGCGGCATCGATGCGTTTACCGCGTACAACGATATGCAGTGCGGCGGACATCCCGCTCACCGTATGCCGCTGCTCCTATACGATGGCGGTGTTGTCTATGAAGACGATACCATCCGCGTCACGGCATACCCAAGCGCCCATATGGAGCTGCACCACCGTCCGTCCTTCGGATTTCTGGTCGAGGTCGACGGCAAACGCATTTACATCACAGGCGATCTGCACCCGTCGATGAAGGATCTGCCCGAACTGCTTTACAATGAGGAAACCGACCTGACCGTCATCGAATGTGCGCATTTCGACGCAGAGGAACTGTATGCACGTCTTGCGGCGGCAAAAACGAAAGCGCTCGCCGTCGTCCACGTCATGCCGCCCTCACGCTACGACGCACTGCGTACTTTGTCGGGAACGGTTCCCTATCCGATGTACTTCCCCGACGATACGGACATCTGGGAATAAAAGAAAGAGAGAGGCACCAATTGGCGTGATACTCTTATCGGAGTATCACGCCAGTTCTATTCGCCTTTGGCGAGTGATATTGCTACGCAGTGATATTCGGCTTGCGCCGAGTGATATTCGCTTCGCGAGTTTTAAGGCGAATAGAATATCACTGAAGCCGCAAGGCTTCAATATCACTATCGCGTTAGCGATAATACCACTCCGGCGAAGTCGGAATATAACTCTTGCTTTCTCTGCTGAAGAATTAACTTTTGAAAACACAAAACAAATGCTAAGAAAAGCGAATGATTTTTTGAAAAAAATGTTGCACTTGGCTTAACAATCTGACGAGCCTTTTTCATAGCCGTTTCTTCTGCATATATAAATAAAGTTCCCACAAAACCATTAGTTGGTCTGTGGGAACTTTTCGTTATGGTGATTTCTCCGCTAAGAGCATCACGCTTTTCGGTGTCATCTCTCTTTTATGATATCGGTTCATTTCTGACAGACATCGGAGAACAACATGCGTACATTGTCATGCATGTAAATCCTCGCATTCGCCCGGTCTGCCCGACGCACGTTACTTGGTCTGCTCGCCCGTATCGCCCGTGAAATCGGGGAACGGAATCGCACCGTCGGCAGAACGGAAGCTCGTTCCCGCAGGATTGGTGAGTACCTCCATCGTCTGCGGCAGGTAAAGCGGATTTTTGTTTTCCGTGCCGTCACGCAGGACTGCCTTTGTGACATCCTCGTAGCTGTCAAAATTCGAGGTAAACGCCGTGACATACGCACCCTCGGGTACACGCAGATTGTCAATGGTGATTTTCTGCGGCAGATACACGGGATAGCCGAAGTTGTGGTTGTGCCATGCGCCGTTGAACAGTGCCAGACGCTGGGTTCCTTCTCTGACCATGTTCACATTGCGCAGGATGATCTCGCCCGCGAACATCGAGCCGTAGTCCTCGCGCAGATTGAAGATATAGCGGTCGTGAATCGTCGTGTCCTCGACGAGCGCCGTGCCGAAGCCGATTAAGTTGATGCGCTCCATTTCACAGCCGCGGATGGTGACGTTGTACACCTGACAGTGCGCGTCAAAACGGGCGACGGTGCAGCCGATCATGCTGAGATTGCGGCAGTAGTTGGTACCCATCAGACCCTGCGAAATGAGCTTGCCGTTTTCGTCAAACAGGTTGGTCTGCACACAGTTTTCATAGGTGAGGTTGTTCGTACACGTTGCGAGGAATTCGTAGGAGCCGAACAGGACGTTCTGTCCCGCGTCATTTTTGAAGAACACGTCGCGGTGACACATGATCTCGCAGTTGCGGATCGTCACGTTATTGCAGTCGGCAACGTTGAAAAATCCGCCGTATGCCGAGCGGTAGTCCTTGACCTGCTCGATTCTGTGCTTGACACCGTCCACCGTGACGTTGGAGCGGCGGATATCGATGTTGCGTGCGGTGGAGATGTAGCGGTCGGGGTTGATTTCGTTTGCCAGCGTCAGAAAGTCCCCGCCGCGGATCGTGATCGGTGTTTCGTCAACAGGAATCGCAAACGCGCGGTCAACGGTCGGATAATTCCAGGTAACAGGCGTGGTCGGGTCGATATTGCCGTCCGCGTCGACGAGCAGAATTTCCGTCTGCGACTGACCGGAATCGGCATTGGCACCGTAGCGGATATAGTGCTTGACGGAATTGCAGTAGACGTAGACAAGACACTTCTGACCGGGTGCGACCCCGATATTGGTATCGCCGATCGACAGCGCATCGAGCTTCAGATCAAAGCGCGAAAGGCTCGGCTTGACCGAAAATACGGGAAGCGTCTGCGCCCAATGTCCGTCATAATTGATGTCGCGGTCATCGAGGATAAACGAAGCACCCGTCCAGTCGGTATCTGTTTCAATCTCAATCGTTTTGGTGGATTCTGCAGCATTGATGTAATACGTCTTACCCTCATCGGCTTTGACGGGCAGATTTCTGGCATTGGCGATGTTGTGCGCAAGACGGATTGCCTTCTGGTCATCGGTCACGCCGTCACCGACCGCACCGAAATCGGAATAGCGCACCTCGGTCGCGTCCTTGGGAAACGTGCCTGCGGTATAAGGCTTTTTCACCGCATCCGATACAGCATCGGTCGATACGGGAGCCGTGGATTCAGACGCAGATTCCGCGCCAGATCCGGCGTCAGACGTGCAAGCCCCCATCGAAAGCAGCAGCGATGCACCGAGAAGACCCGTTAAAAAGTATTTCATCAGTTTCATAAGATGGGATTCCTCCTGTCCTGTTATTTTCATCAATGGCGAAGCCATTGTATATCATCCATTCCATAGGAATTGTATATCATCCAAACCGCAAATACATGCACTGTGTGATGAGATACGCTGTGCGATGAGATACCAAACCTTGCGGTCAAACCAGAAGGTTTGGATAAAAAAATCGACAAGCACACGCTTGTCGATTTTTGGCGGAGAAGGAGAGATTCGAACTCTCGAACTATTTTTGGTAGTTACGCGATTTCCAGTCGCGCGCGCTCGACCAACTACGCGACTTCTCCACATGATATTTAGTCGCTGTTGCTTGACAACATAATTATTATACCACAACAAATCCGTTTTGTCAAGAGCATTTTCAAATATTTTTGAACTTTTCCAAAACTTTTCCATCCAGTCTGTTTTCTTTGCAAAACAAATGCAATCCCACAAGGAAAAACCGCCAAAAGACTTGACAATCCGACACTTTAACTGTATAATAATACCAACAAAGACACAAAAAAACGGAGGAAAATCCCCATGAAACAGACAACGCGAAACACCAAAACCGCGCTGCTTGCTCTGCTTTTGGCGGCATCCGCGATGACTTCAGTCATGACCGCCTGCGGTTCCGCCGATACAGGTACCACCCCGACCACAGATGCACCAGAGGTTCAGAACACCGAAACCACCGCCGCGCCCGATACCGAAGCTGTCATCGACTGGAAGGCGGCAGGCATTGAGGCAGTCGACTACGGCGGAGAAGAACTGCACTTCATCGTCCAGAATATCAACGCAGATACCTACGCATGGTTCATGATGGACCCCGAGGAGGCCAACGGCGAAGTCCTCAACGATGCGATTTTCAACCGAAACGCAAAGATTGAAGAGCTGTTCAACATCACGATCACCGGCGAATACAACGACAGCCCGCACACGTTGATCAACAAAGCCGTTTCTGCCGGTGATGCCGCGTATGACGCAACGCTCTGCTACAACAACAACTTATCCACCCTCGGCCGTGACGGCAAGCTCTTCAACTGGTACGACCTGCCGAACATCAATCTGGATGCCGAATGGTGGGATCAGACCGTCATCGAACAGCTGACGCTGATGGATCAGCTCTACGTCTGCTCCGGCGATATCTCCCCTGCGATGAACATCCGCTGCTTTGCAATGCTGTTCAATAAGGATATGTGCAAGGAGCTTGGAATCGAGATGCCGTATCAGTATGTCCTCGACGGCACATGGACGCTCGACCGCTTCAAGGGCTATGTTACCGACATCAATTCCGATGTCAACGGCGACGGTGTCATGGATTTTGAGGACCGCTGGGGCTACTTCTCCGAAGACGGCAACTCTTATATGTACTACTGCTCCAACGGCGGCTCTGTCGTGACCGTTGACGGCGATACGGCGTACCTGTCGTTCAATACGCCGCGCAATCTGGAGCTTGCCACCGAGGCAATCGCCCTGACCATCAATCCCGATACCACGCTGCGTGCCAACAAGCTGGTCGATTCCAGCACCCTTGGCTGGACGGCGGCATCCAACTGGTTTGCGGAAGGCAACGCGCTGATCCGCTCCACCTCCCTCGAACCCATCCCGCGTGACTTCCGTTCGCTCGATGTCAACTTCGGTATCGTTCCCTATCCGAAGCTCGACGAATCGCAGGAGGACTACCATGCCATGGCGGACAACATCAGTGCGCGTATGGTCGGTGTCCCCGTGACCTCCGACCCCGAATTTGTCTCCACAATTCTCGAGGTTCTCGCCGCAGAATCCGTTTCCACCGTATCGGTCGCCTTCTATGACCGCTGTCTGGACGGTAAGATCATGCGTGACGAGGAATCCGCGGCCATGCTCGATATCATCTTTGAAAACAAGGTCTTTGACCTCGGTCTGATCTTCAATATCGGTACGTTCAAGGATAAGATCATCGCACTCGAAAAGAAGGGCTCCACCGACGTCGCTTCCCTGTTTGCGTCCATCGAAAAGACCGCACAGAAGAACCTCGAAAAGCTGCTCGAGGACTACGCGGAGCGTGCACAGAACTGATTCCACGCACAAAACAAGCAAAAACAGACCTGCACACACCCATCCTGTCATGGGCAACTGTGCAGGTCTTTTTATGCTGTCACGTATATGCGATGTTCAGTCAAAGACAGCCGATGCGAGGTATTCCTCCGCCTCATGCACAGCCGCCGCACCGTCTGCCGCCGCCGTGATCACCTGACGCAGACGCTTGGTACGGATGTCGCCGACGGCATACACACCGGGAACATTCGTCTTTGTCGTCTCGTCGGCAAGGATATAGCCGTGCCCGTCCAGCGAAACGCATCCGCCGAGGAACGCGGTTGCAGGCTGCCGTCCGATGCTGACAAACACACCGTCACAGGGAAGTTCGGTCTTCTCGCCGCTCACGGTGTTTCGGATGGTCACGCCCGACAGCCGTTCACCGACCGCAAAGCCCTCGACGGTGCTGTTCCACAGAAATTCCACGTTTTCTGCCTGCATCAGCGGCTCATGGTAGATCTTTTCCGCACGGAGCGTGTCTCTTCGGTGGACAACATAGACCTTTTCTGCCAGCCGTGACAGGTGAAGCGCATCCGCCGCCGCAGAATTGCCGCCGCCGACCACAACGACGGTCTTTCCCTTGTAAAACCGTCCGTCGCAGTGCGCACAGTAGTGAACGCCGCGTCCGAGCAGTGCTTCTTCCCCGTCGATGCCGAGCGCTCTCGGATTGGCACCGGCGGCAATGATGAGCGTTTTACCCAAATACGTGCCAAGCGTCGTCTCCACCCGTTTCCAGGGAGAGGTGAGATCGAGCGACAGCACCTCGGCATAGTCCGTCACAGCACCGAACCGATGCGCACCCGCCTGCATTTTCATGCCGAGCGTAAAGCCGTCGATGCCCTCATCAAAGCCGGGATAGTTGTCAATGTCGCCGGTCAGCGCCATCTGTCCGCCCGGTGCCATGCGGTCGAGCACACAGGTGTCAAGCCCCGCACGGGATGCATACAGCGCCGCCGTATATCCCGCAGGACCGCCGCCGATGATGAGCATATCGTATCGTTTTTCGTTTTGATTGGTTGTCATGGTGTTCTCCTTTTTGGTGGAATGGGGTTATGGTATGGAGTTGAAGGAGGTAATCATCTTCGCAGTCTGCATCAAGATGTCTGTATGGACGACCATTGGTTGTCCATACAGAGTCATTTGATACGAATGCGAAAACCATACGCATCCTCAAATCCTCATCGCCATCATTCCCCCATAATCTCCCGTTCAAACAGCGCAAGCCAAGCATCGGCAATCAGCTGATGACCGGCAGGTGTCGGGTGGACACCGTCGCGCAGCCAGTAGGACGCGTCACACGTCTCACATGCCGCGTTGAACTTCTCCTGCAGCGGCAGATAAAGCCCGCCGACTTCCTCCGCAACGCGCTTGACCGCCGCACCGCGCAGCGCAGTTTCCTCGCGGAAGTAGTCCCAGTTTTCGGCGACAACGCCCGTATTCAGCGTAAACGGCTCCATAAAGATCATGCGGATGCCCGGAAACCGCGCAATCGTGTCGTCGGCAAGCATTTTCAGCACCGTGTAAAAACGGTCTGCTTCCACACCGTTTCCGCCGCCCAGCTCGTGCCAGACGTCGTTGATGCCAATCAGGATGCTGAATACATCCGGATTGTGGTTCCAGCCGTCCTTTTTGATGCGCGCGTAAACGTCGACAACGCGGTTTCCGCTGATGCCGAAGTTCAGAAATTCGTGCTTGCCGGGTGCATCCAGTCCCAGTCTTGCGCTGATGAGCAGCGGATATCCCTGTCCGAGCCCGGTTCCTCTGCCGCAGTCGGTGATCGAGTCGCCTTGGAATAAAATTTTCATGGTGTAGTCTCCTTTATCAATTTGCATGGTGTGCCGATGTTCATCTCACGACATCGCGCACGTCTTTGTTATCATTATACCATAACCTCCGACAAATCACAAGAGCGAATCCGATATTTCAAAAAGTTTCTTTTTTCGTTCGGCGGTCATACCCACGACACAATTGTATGGTATACTGCTTTCATCCATCAGTCCGAGGAGGAACACGATATGCTGCAATTTGTGAAAATGCACGGACTCGGCAACGATTATCTGTATGTGTACGGTCCCCCGCCCGCCGATGCACCCGCGCTTTCCCGTCTGCTGTCCGACCGCCATTTCGGGATCGGCTCAGACGGTATGATTTATATCACACCGCCGAACAGTCCCGCCGCCGATTTCGGGATGCGCATTTTCAATGCAGACGGCTCGGAGGCGATGATGTGCGGCAACGGTATCCGCTGTGTCGGCAAATATGTCTATGACCGCGGCTACACCGACAAAACAGAGCTCGTCATCGATACTCCCGCAGGTCTGCGCCGTCTCACGCTGCATCCCGATCCCGAAAACCCCGCACAAATCGCGTCGGTTACCGTCGATATGGGCATTGCGGCAGTCGATGATGCGCGTTCGATGGATGTCTGCGGTCAAACCCTGTCCGTCATTCTCGTTTCCGTCGGCAATCCGCACGGTGTGATTTTCACAGAGGATGCCGAACAGTTCCCAATGAATTTGCTTGCCGCCGTGTCGACCCATCCGACATTTGCAGGCGGTGTCAACGCAGAATGTGCCCGGGTGCTGTCCCCAACGTCACTTCGTATGCGTGTCTATGAACGCGGAAGCGGTATCACCCTTGCCTGCGGAACCGGCGCGTGTGCCGTCTGTGCCGCCGCTGTCCGATGCGGTTTTTCCCCCGCCGATACCCCGATCACCGTGCACCTGGACGGCGGCGAGCTGACCGTCACCGTCCGCCCAAACGGAACCGTCCTCATGACAGGTGAGGCCGTCTCTGTCTGCGAGGGTCAGACATGCCCCGATTCCATGCGGATTCTGCCTGATTCCATGTAAATAATGATTGACATTTCACCCGATTTGTGGTATACTATTGTTGTTAATCATGCGGGTATGGCGGAATTGGCAGA
>JAFYTT010000396.1 GCA_017558715.1 Clostridia bacterium
ACGTCTCCTGCCGTTTTTGCTCCGTCAGTTTATCCGCTTCCAGAGCATCTTCAAAGGATTTTTACTGGATCTCTATTATTACGTGAAAGGAGAGTGCTATCGGAGATGAAGCCTTCCTCTATCATTTTTCTGATCATTTCGGTTCTGATCGTTGCCGGCGGATGCATTCTCTGCACGCTCGGCTCGAATATGGCGGCGGAACAGGATATCGCGCTGTTCAAAAACGATGTTGCTGTCATTGACGGCGATATCATCACCTCCGATACGTTCGATGCCGCGGAAATCAACAAGATCAAAATGAATCTCGATGAGGTTCACGTCTATATCAGTGCATCCGATACGGGAGAATCGTATATTGAACTGCGCAACTTCCAGGTCGGCGGGTACGACTATTCCATTCAGAACAAGATGCTGCTCATCGACAATGAAACCAGCCTCTTTTCGCTGATGCGCATTGCGGAGGGCAACTTCCACTTCGACGGTCTGCGTCACTATCTGACCTATAAAGCGGGTGCGAATACCGAAAAGTCTTTGTACATTTATCTGACGGAGGATGCCGCACTCAATGCCTTTGACATCAACATCAAACGCGGCACGGTTACTGTAGAAAATCTGTCAGTTGCCGCCGACTACAACATCTCTCTGCGTGCCGGTGACATTACACTTCGTAATATCAATACCAAATCCACGGTCAATCTGTCCGCAAACAAGGGTATTGTTACGGCGGATGCGCTGACCTGCCGCTACGGTACGATTGTCGTCGGTGAAGGTGCTGCCGATCTGTATCTGACGAACATTCCGATGGAGCTTTCCGTCTCTGTCATGGAAGGCGATATCGAATGCGGTTATGCGACCAAGACCGAATACGGTCTGATGCTCGATGCGTCGGCATCGGGATCGCTTGTCTACCGCGGTGAGGAAAAGACCGAGCGTCCGTTTACGTATATGGCATCGCCCGGTGCGTCTTTGCAGGCGTTTGCGGCGGAGATGGGTGACATCAACATCGCCATCGAAGCTGTGGGTGTCACAGGACGCTTTGCATCGCTGTCGGAGGAGCTGGAAAAAGAAGCCGAGACCGAGGACCTTGATGCCATCGTCGTTGAGACAGAGCCGCTGTCCGAGACGGATACCGCAGAAGAAACATAACAGAAAAACAGTGGGTGACTTCCCAAAACCGGGAGTCACCCACGACTTTTTATGCGCGTTCGTAAAGCATGGTGCAGACGGTGTTCTGTGCCTGCTCGGGCAAGGGCAGTTTGCCTGCACGGTACAGCAGATACGGAATGGCGTTGGGGGCATAGAAACGGGTTGCGGCAAATTCCTTTTCTGCGCGGTCAAGATCGGCGGGAAGACGCGGATAGACAAAATTATAATAGGACTTTGCAAGACCATCGCCGCAGATCGCTGTAATCTCGGGCAAAAGCACCGTTTGGGTCAATGACTGATACGCTGTAAGCTCCGCTTTCGTAAAGCACGGAATCTGCATGTGTACGTGGTCTTCCCGCATCTCTGCCATCCCCATTTCGATGATGCGGGTCAGCATCAGGCGCTCGGTTTCATTTTCGGAAACACCCTCGCGTGCCTGTTTTGCGGCGGAGGAGAGCTGTTCGACTGTCCGCGTATCGAATTCCCGATAACCTGTGAGAATCGGAGGATCAAACTGCTGCAAAAAGGCGGTATCACAGCCAAAATACTTTCCAGCACAGCCGCCGGAATACCGGATGTAGTCATACAGCGGTTCCTCCATGCCGCCGCAGGCTTCCGCGATTGCTTGATCCGACCAGGAGGCATCAATCCAATGGCGGCTTCCGTCTCCGCGCAGAGGGATCGTGCTGTGTATCGGGAGACTGTATTCGACCATATAGTCATGAGCCGCAGCGGTGATGAAGTCCCAGCGCAGAAGCGTTTCATCTGCGTCACAGCCAAGAAAACCGAGCGCACGGATATCACCGAGATGGCGGGTGATGACCGTATCGATCGCATCGGCAAGCGGCGTGAACAGCTGCATTTCAAACTGCTTCTGCGATGAGAGGAACGATGCATCGCGGATGAAGAATGTTGTGCGGTATTTGCCTGCGGTCTTTTTCAGATATCCCATCATGCAGAGATCGGCGAGCTTTTCTTCGATGTAGACGGCGGCGACACCGATGGTTTCACAAATGTCCTCCACGGGGAGAGCGCGATCGGCACAGGCGATGCA
The DNA here is from genome assembly GCA_017558715.1 of Clostridia bacterium. Lineage (GTDB taxonomy): Bacteria > Bacillota > Clostridia > Oscillospirales > CAG-272 > RGIG3925. Next base: position 2,201 of record JAFYTT010000396.1, read on the forward strand.
GATGTTCTGCGTCATCAAATCATTGCGCAGACCGTACAACGAGCCGTTGTTTGCATTGCCGGAAAAATATACAGTCAGGCGACGCGGTGTGTAAAGGTTGTTTTCCATTTCGATTTGCTCCTTTATGATGTTTCTGGATTCGGAGAGATGCCAGCGGACGGTTGCGGGAGAGATTCCGAGCCGCGATGCGATGTCATGACCGCTTTTGTTCTCAAAATAGAACATCGTTGTGATCTGCCGACGCAGATACGACAGATTCATCACCTTGCGGCGAAGCACGGCATACAGTTCTTTCTGCAGGACGGCTTCCTCGGGCGTGTCGGCACCGTCAGGTATGTCGGCACCGTCGGGTGTGTCGGAAAGGGATTCATCGGGGCACATCTGCCAATACCGCTTTTCGCGCCGATAGAAATTTGACCAAGCATAGCGGCAGACACGGTATACATAGGCATCAAGATCACCGATTTCCCGGGGATCTTTTTGGATGCGGAACAGGTCAAGCAGAATGTTCTGCGACAGATCCTCCGCATCCTGCACATTGTGGGTTTTGGCATAAGCAAAGCCGTAAATCTTTTTTGCATAGGCGGCAAGTGTCAAATCGTCCATACATACTCTCCTTTCGTTTGTTTCTGAATTGCAATTCATAATATATAGCAGGAGCTGAATCGGATTTGTTGGTAAAATCTTGAAAATTTCCGAAAATATTTGAAAATTTTGTGCGGTGCTGGCACGATGCATAAACGGCGGCAAATACGGCAATCCTATTATTGCATTCCCAAAGGAATACGAATAGGAGAAATAGCATGAACAATATGATTGACCGAATTGCCCTGATTCTGACGGTTGTCGGTGCACTCAACTGGGGTACCATCGGCATTTTCCGTTACGATCTCGTTTCGCTGCTCTGCGGAGAAGGCGGTGTTCCCGCACCTGACAATCTGCTCGCGCGCATCATCTATACGGTGGTCGCACTGTCCGGTGTCTGGTGCATTTCGCTTCTGTTCCGCGAATCAAGTGACACGTATATCGCAGAGGCACGCTGAAAAACGAAAACTGCTGCTCACGGATTGCTCCGATGCAGCAGTTTTTTGTATTATTTTGCAAATTCGCCGAGACAATCGACATAATCAAGGAATCTTTGGATATGCAAGTCCCAGAAGTCCCAGGTGTGCGCACCGGGATGTTCCTCAAAGTGATAGTCAAAGGGATTGCCGTCGATCGACTCGAAGAACGCACGGGTTTTGTAAGCGGATTCGAGCAGGAAATCATCTGCACCGATGGCGTGGAAGATGCGCGGGATGGGCTTGTTCTCATCGAGAATTTTCTTTGCGTTGCCGAAGCAGTCGCGCGGGGTACCTTCCACAGCAATTCCGTCGAAACGGTTGAACTCCCACATGCTGTAGGCGTTATTCGGATCGGGATTGGAAACATCGCGCGGCTCGTGGTTGTAGGCGCCCGCCGACAGACAGCCGATGACAGAGTAGTTCTCGGGTTTGGACAGACCGATCTTGCAGGCACCCTCGCCGCCCATGGAAAGTCCGACGACGTAGTTGTCCTCACGCGCGGACGACAGCGGGAAGAATTCACGCATGACGCGCGGAAGCTCCTCGGTGACAAAGGTATAGAACGGATAGCCGTGTGCCATGTCGGCGTAGCAGGAGAGCTGTACCGCGGGCATGACAACAGCGACATTGTGTGCGTCGGCATAACGCTCGATCGAGGTGCGGCGCTGCCACATCGTTTCGTTGTCGCTCATGCCGTGCAGAAGCCATACCGTACGGTGACCGCGCGGCGGAACCTCACCCTGCGGGAGGATGACCTCAACGGAGATGTTGAGTCCGTACAGCGCCATGGATTGATATTTGACATGCATCAGTGCCATATCAGACGCCTCCTTTTCTCAAGGGCAGTTCCAGAATGAATTCTTTGACGACACGGTTCCAGAAATACCAGTTGTGGTCACCCGCAGATTCCGCGTAGACCATGTCGTAGTCCGCGTCGGACAGTGCCTTTGCAATCGAGCGGGACTGCGGCAGATAGACATCTTCCGTACCGCAGTAGAGGAAGAACTTGGTGTTCTTGGCAGCTTCTGCACGGAGCGGTGCCTGCGTGTAGAGGTCGCCGTCCTCGGCATGGTATTCTTCTTCTGTGCCGAAGATATCGTGATAAAGCCGATGCTCCCATTCGGGGAACTCGGGGTTGTTCATATGGTGTGCCATATCCGGCGGGGGAGAGAACGCGCCGACATAGGAGAACATATCGGGACGGAGCATACCGAACTTGATTGCGCCGTATGCACCCATCGAAAGTCCTGCGACGAACGTGTCCTCGCGTGCCGTCGACAGCGCGGGGAAGAAGCGGTGCACAATCTTGGGAAGCTCCTCGGTCAGATGGGTCCAGTAACGGAAGCCGCGCTTCATGTCGGTATACCAGCTCATGTTGGCATCGGGCATGATGACGGCGACACCGAATTCATCGGCATACTGCTCGATCATCGAAAAGCGAACCCAGTCGGAATAATCCTGTGACATGCCGTGCAGAAGGTACATCACGGGGATCGGGCGTCTTGCCGGTGCTCCGGGATAGCCGGGAATGATGACATTCATCTTTGTCTGCATCCCCAGCACGTCGGAAAAATAATTGGTTTCGATCAGAGCCATAACGTACTCCTTGTGTTTGTAAATTACAGACCGGTATATGCGCCGGTTTCGGTCAGGATCGCCTGGATCTTGGCAATGTCTGCGTTCTGGACGGAGGTACCGCCGTCAATGGCAACGGATGCGCCGATGCCGGCAGCCTCACCTGTTGTTGCGCAGATGGGCATAATGCGGATCGATGCCTGTGCTTCGTGGTCGCAGGAGATGCAGCGGCCGCCGACGAGCAGGTTGTCACAGTCCTCTGCACGCGGAATCAGCGAACGGTAGGGAATGGTGTACCACTGACCGTCGGGGAAGTAGTAGTGACTGGTGCCGGAGCCTTCGGGATTGTGGATATCGATATCGTAGTTGCCCGCGGCGATGGCATCGTCAAACTTTTCGCATGCGACGAGGTCCTTGCCGGTCAGGACATAGTCACCGATCAGCATACGGCTTTCGCGGACACCGATGGAAGGAGCGGTGTAGACGAGACGTGCGTTTTCCATACCGGGGATGTTTTCCTCACGGAAGAAGTTCATCAGCTCGATGACCTGACGGCGTGCTTCCATTTCCGCCTTGGTGACATCAAAGGGATTGACGGGATTGTGCTTGACGATACGGGTGGTGTTGAAGTGCAGAACGCCCTCGATGGGATGGTCAAAGACGAGGATGTTTTCACGCGGGTTGGTGATCTTGCCTGCCGCCTGCCATTCCAGATACTTTGCCTGCCAGATGTCACGTGCGGCGAAGAATGCCTTCTTGTCGACGTTGCAGACACGGAAGCACAGCGTCATCGGCTGGCAGAGGTGGTCCTGCTCACGACCGAGCATCATCGGCATGCCTGCCATTGTGCAGAGATCCGCGTCGCCGGTACAGTCGATGAACATCTTGCCTTCAAAGGTCAGAATACCTGCCTTGGTTGCGACGGAAACCGACTTGATGTGTGCGCCGTCCTTTTCGACACCGCACAGCGTTGCGTGGAACAGTACGGAAACGCCGGCTTCGGTCATATGCTCGTCGAGGATGACCTTCAGCGTTTCGTCGACGAAGCCGCCGCGTGCCATCAGCTCGTCATGGTAGACGGTGTAAAGACCGCGGGAGAGGTCATGGCGCTTCTTGCCGCCCTCACCGTCGTCGACGCGCGTCCACCACATCATAAACGGATAAATGAGACAATTGGATGCAGCACCGCCGAGATAGCCGGAAGCTTCGAGCAGCAGAACGGACTTGCCCTGTTTTGCAGCTGCTTCTGCCGCCGCACAGCCGGTAAAGCCGCCGCCGAGGACGATGATGTCAAACTGATTCTGATAGTTCATGGTAAGAACTCCTTTCGGATACGAAAATTTCTTTGGTATCATTATATATAATTTTCGTGCAAATAGCAAGGGGTTTTCGAAAATAATTATAAAAAAACGAAATGATACTTATTGTATGTAGATTTATTGTGTTCTTTGCTGTATCATAGATACTGGAGGTTGGCTGATATGGACATTGTAAAAGTTTTTGGATCAAATTTGAAACGTTATCGGCAGGCATTAGGAATTTCTCAAGAGGTCTTTGCTGAGAAATGTGGGCTTCATAGGACATATATTAGTGCAATCGAGTGTTATCGCAGAAGTATTTCCCTTGAAAATATTCAGCGCATCGCTGATGCACTTGAAATCGAAACATATAAACTTTTCATGGAGGAGTAGTTATGCCCAAAGCAGAAAAAGAATTTATATTAAATTATGCAATGAACAGATGGCAACTTAATTTTAAGAAGAATGTTGGTCCAACATCGGATTCTATTCGTTTATGTGCTCCAAATTCATATGAAGAATGGGCTGAATACTATTATATCATAGTTCGTTCACGCGGTAATATAGATAGTATTGGTGAATCATTATATCAGCACATAAAGAATGATTTACCTGGAGAAGAAAGATTTCATCCTACATTATTATCATCTATAACAAAACATGATTGTATTTCTTATATGCATAATGTAGTTATTGATCGTGTTTATAGCGGATATAAGAAGGAGCATGGTATGTGATGAAACCGTCATTAATAATTGGGGGTATCCCGTTTTTCGATACACCGAGTGAAGTTGAGGGTTCACCATATTGGGTGGATCTTTGGACAGATATTAATGGATATAAAATCGGATTACAAGTCAAACCATCAACCTATAAATCGGCTAACATCTCAATATACATGGGAAAAGCGCGTTCTTCAGAGGAAGCTGGACACAAAGCTTTTATGCGTGATTTTGGAGGTAAAGTTTTTATTGTTATGCCAATAAACGGAGAGGTGTCGAAAGACATTGAAAAGAAAATAATGGCAGAGCGCGATTTACTATTACAAATGAAGCCCAAATAAGCTTCATGGAAGGAGTTATTGATTTTACTCCTTCCTTTTTACTTTGATGTTATTTAGGAAGTGAATCCACAAATTTCTTCTTACAGGTATAGTCAAACGATGTATCAACATCAACATATCCAGTTCTCACCAAATGGTTGTTTACAAACGTTTTATTATCAAGATACACATAACACATCAGATTGTTTTCTGCATCGTATTTTACAGTGTCATACTTTAAGAAAACTTTTCGCTTATGGAATTTCTCTTGTAAGAAGTTAATAGCTTGTCCTTGATATAACGGGTTAGGTTTGATACCCAGCAGACGAACGACAAGTCCATTGCTAAGTTCAATTTTGTCAGACGAAATTACTTGCTTTACGCTAAAAAGTTCATCACGTTTTGCTTCAGACTGATCAATCCTCGAACCGAATTGAAGTTTCTTTACGTCAATTTTTTTATCCATTCTATGTGGATCGTTGAAAATATACGGGAGCTGGTCAAAAGAAGAAATGTTTCCAATCTTATCTTCTGCAAAAATCACTTTTGCATCATCGCCTAATCTGATTTGATCTACCCCTAATTTTTCACGTATGATGGGTTCAAAATCTCTGTTGATTTCATAACCGATAGAGTTTCTTCCGAGGTTCTTTGCAGCAAGCGATGTTGTGCCGCTACCTGCAAACGGATCAAATACTGTTTCTCCCGCAAAAGAAAACATTTTAATCAGTCGTTTAGGAAGTTCTTCTGGGAACATGGCGATATGTCCCAACTGCTTGACACCATTGAAATTCCAATGAGAAGAAAAATACTGTCCCCACTCTTCTTTTGTCATTGCAGACTGTTCCTTTTGCTGTTGAGTGGGCTTAGGAGCATTGCCTAATTTTTTGAAAAGCAGAATAAATTCATAATCCATTTTAAGGATACCGTTGCGAGGATAAGGAAAACTACCCATAATGGCACCGCCGCCAGAAGTATTCATCGTGGTGGTTTTCTGCCAAATAATAGCTCCCATATAATCCATGCCAAGGGATTCACAAAAACGAATTATCTCTGTTCTGATCGGAATAACCTTATATCTACCGTAATAAACAGAACGAGCAAACTGATCCCCAATATTGATACACAATCTGCACCCATCAGAAAGAACTCGGTTGCACTCTTTCCATACTAAATTCAAACTGTTTATGTATTCTTCGTAGCTGTCATTGAAACCAATCTGATTTTCTGTGCCATAATCTTTTAATTGCCAGTAAGGGGGAGAGGTTATGATTAGTTGCACAGATTTATCTTTAATTTGGTTAAGTGAACGGCTGTCGCCAAATATGATTTTATGTTCTGTCATTGAAAAACCCCATTTGATATGATATAGTTTCTCTTCGAGTGAGAATATTGACCAACTGTTATTATACAATATTTTTATGATAATGTCAATCTGTTGTGATAAAACAGGTAATGAAGTATCGAAATTCTGAAATACTGGAAATATTCAAAGAAAAATTGTAAATAATTTTTCAAAGTATTGCAAATAAAGATAAATAAAGGTATAATTATAACGATTTTGAAAATTCGTTATGGAGGCTATTCTTTTATATGATGAAATACCTATACACTTTCTTCATCTCCATGCTCCCGATCATTGAGCTGCGCGGTGCGATTCCCGTCGGTGCGGCATCGGGACTGCCGTGGTACATCAATTATCTTCTTTGCTGTATCGGCAATATGCTGCCGGTACCGATCATTCTGTTTTTTGTTGAGTATGTGCTGAACTTCATGAAGGGCGTGAAGCATCTTGACAAGATCGCGTTCTGGGTGGAGGAAAAGGCAGAGAAGTATAAAGGTCAGGTGACAAAATACGCGACGTGGGGTCTGCTTCTGTTTGTCGCAATTCCGCTTCCCGGGACAGGTGCATGGACGGGTACGCTCGTTGCGTCGTTCATCAAAATGAACAAGAAAACCGCGTTTTTCTCGGTGCTCGGCGGTGTGCTGATTGCAGGTGCGATTGTGACGCTGATTTCCTACGGTGTGCTCGGATTTCTGTCGTTTTTGCTGTGAACCTACGGCAGCATGCATATTGCCACAGATACAACGTAAAAAAACCGATAGATTCGGTATGTTGCCCATTGCAATTTCCATCAAAATATGATATAATATATCATGCTTATCAAGAGCGGCGGAGGGACTGGCCCGATGAAGCCCGGCAACCTGTCATAAGAGTACAACACTGTACCTGTTGTGATAAGGTGCCAATTCCCGAGAGATGAGATTCAACCAAAAAATCCAGTCCTCGGTGAAGCCTGTCATGCTGATGCTGTACACGCAAAGCCGAGGTTCTTTTTGTGCATGACCACCATGCGCAAATATGATAAGCGAGGGGACATTCCGTTCCCCAACCATCCGTTTGAAATGTTAAGAAGAGTAGAGAAGAAAGGAAACACGAAATGAGAAAGCTGTTTACATCCGAGTCCGTTACCGAAGGACATCCCGACAAAATCTGCGACCAGATCTCCGACGCCATCCTTGATGCCATGCTCGCACAGGACCCCATGTCCCGTGTCGCATGCGAAACCTTTGCAACGACCGGGATGGTCTGCATTATGGGTGAAATCACCACAAAGGCAAATGTTGACTTCCAGTCCATCGTCCGTGAAACCGTCCGCGGTATCGGCTACGACCGCGCAAAGTACGGCTTTGACTGCGATACCTGTGCTGTCATCTCCTCCATCCACGAGCAGTCTCCCGACATCGCCATGGGTGTTGACAAGGCACTCGAAGCAAAGGAAGGCGAAATGCAGGATGCTTACGACACCGGTGCCGGCGACCAGGGCATGATGTTCGGTTATGCATGCAACGAAACCCCCGAGCTGATGCCGATGCCCATCTCCCTGTCCCACAAGCTGGCTAAGCGTCTGACCGAGGTTCGCAAGAACGGTATGCTCTCCTACCTCCGTCCCGACGGTAAGACCCAGGTCACCGTCGAATACGAAGGCTCCACGCCTGTCCGTGTTGACGCGGTTGTCGTTTCTTCCCAGCATGATCCCGAAGTAACCCTCGAGCAGATCCGTGCCGACATCATTGAAAATGTCATCAAGCCGATCATTCCCGCAGAATTCCTTGATGACAACACCAAGATTTTCGTCAATCCGACCGGCAGATTCGTTGTCGGCGGTCCGCAGGGCGATACCGGTCTTACCGGCCGTAAGATCATCGTCGACACCTACGGCGGCATGGGTCGTCATGGTGGCGGCGCATTCAGCGGCAAGGACTGCACCAAGGTCGACCGCTCTGCCGCATACGCTGCAAGATACGTTGCAAAGAACATCGTTGCTGCAGGTCTTGCTGACCAGTGCGAGGTTGAGCTTGCATATGCCATCGGCGTTGCAAAGCCCGTCTCCGTTCTGATCGACACCTTCGGTACCGCAAAGATCGACGAAGAAAAGATCTCCGCGCTGATCTCCG
>JAFYTT010000397.1 GCA_017558715.1 Clostridia bacterium
CTGTTCCTCGATCTTGGCAAGGTCATCTCGTGGGGTCTGACGCCTGCCGCGCTGATCGGCTGTCTCATTTTCGACTACATTGCCGCATTTACCGTCATCGGGCTTGCAGGTCTGTTCCGCACCCGTGGACGGATCGGCATGATTGTCGGTATTGCGCTGGCGCTGTTCGGCCGCTTCTGCTCGCACCTTGTTTCGGGTACGCTGATCTTTGACGTTTGGATGCCCGACGGCTGGGGTTCTCCGTTTGTCTATTCCGTCGCCTACAACGGTGCCTACATGCTCCCCGAGCTGATTTTCACCGTCACCGCGGTTATTCTGCTGACGAAGACTCCGGCGTTCAGACGGGTGTTGGAGAAGAAATAAGGTTATCAATGTAGGGGTTTGATGGAGATTGAGGTTTTCTGCCTCCTCCACCGCAAGCGGTCCCCCTCCCCCTCCGGGGAAGGTATGGTGCAGAATGCCGCCGTTTTCTCAAAATCAAAAAGACTGCCCTCCAAGGTCATACGACCCGATGGCAGTCTTTCATTTTTCATGACATAATTGTGAATCTTTGTATTTATGCTTGAAAAAAGGAACAATCTGTGTTAAACTATAAATATACTATTAAATAAATGGAACTTATCGGAGGTAAAGGATGAGAGAATTTACGGCTGTCAGTTTGTTCTGTGGTGCCGGTGGTCTCGATATGGGATTTGATCGAGCCGGATATAAAACCATTTGGGCAAACGATTTTGACAATGATGCCTGTAAAACTCATCGAAACTGGAGTAAAGCAAATGTGGTCTGCAGAGATATATCTAAAGTGGACTATTCTGCTATTCCTGTTTCTGATGTAATGTTGGGAGGATTTCCGTGTCAAGGATTTAGTTTGAGCGGACCAAGAAAAATAGATGATTCGAGAAATGTTTTATATAAACACTATGTAAAACTGGTTCAGCAAAACAAACCCAAGGCATTTATCGGAGAAAATGTCAAAGGTTTATTAACAATGGGAGATGGACAGATAATAAGGGCAATTACTGCTGATTTTGCAGAATGTGGATATGATGTCTATTATAAGTTGGTCAATGCAAAAAATTTTGGAGTTCCACAAGACCGTGAGCGAGTCATTATTGTTGGTTTTCGAAAGGATTTAGGTATCAAAGAATTTGAACTGCCTGAAACTAACGGTCAATCTATGACTTTAGGAGAAGCAATCGGCAATATGCCGGAACCCAAGCCTGATGACGTGTGTAATGCTCCGTATTCATCTAGATTTATGTCGCGTAATCGCAAAAGAGGATGGGATGAGGTAGCATATACCGTTCCTGCAATGGCGAAACAGGTTACACTATGGCCAGGTTCTCCCGATATGATCAAGGTCGATAAAGACTTATGGAAATTTGGTGAAAATGGAACAACACGCCGATTAAGTTGGAGAGAAGCTGCAGTTATTCAGACATTCCCTGCGGATGTGGAGTTTTGTGGTGATTTAACAAGCAAATATAAACAGATAGGAAATGCTGTTCCGGTAAAATTGGCGGAATTTGTTGCAAATTATATCCGCCCTTATTTGGAGCAAGTCGGATAAAAAGGTGGTGTGGATATGGCTCTATCAAATACAGAATACGGTAAAGCATACGAATATGCATGTCTTATATCATTGAAAGAACATCTTTCGGGACAAACGATGGGAATGGTTTCCATTACAGATTCGGATGCATATAAAACAGCAAAAAATTCTTTTGATAAAGCAGAAAAAGAGGGTGTTGCAGGAAATCTCATTCGTGCGGCAAATGCTGCTGCAAGGGTTATTCTGCGCCTTGAACCTCAATTACAATATGGTAATGGTGATCTAATACTGGTTATCCAGACCGATGCACAAGGTATTGCAGGTGATGTACGAGATGTTGTTTGTATTCGTGGAACGAATGGTTGGGAAATTGGAATTTCTTGCAAGCATAATCACCACGCAGTAAAACACAGCAGATTGTCTGCAACCATTGATTTTGGTGCGGAATGGCTGGATATTCCGTGTTCAAAAGAATACTTTGAAACCATTGTACCTATTTTCAATGAGTTACGTGACAAGAGAGCTGAAGCGATTGAAAACAATATGCCTCTCCCTCTTTGGAATGATATTCCTGATAAAGTAGGACGGTATTATATTCCAATTCTTAATGCCTTTTTGACCGAATTGCAACAGTTGGCAGACAATCATGAGAATGTTCCTCGGAAATTGATTGAATATATGCTTGGTCGATATGATTTTTATAAAGTAATCACGGATGATCGAAAAGAAACCACCAGAGTTGAAGCAATTAACATCGCAGGAACATTAAATAAACCAGCAAATGGACATCATTCAATTGTGGATGTTTCAAAATTGAAATTGCCAACAAGAATTTACCATATGGGTATGGTTCCGGGTTCAGACAATAAGGTCGAGATTGTCTGCGATGAGGGGTGGACTCTCACAATGAGAATACATAACGCATCGAGTAAAATAGAACCTTCATTGAAATTTGATGTTCAGTTGGTTTCGTTACCGTCTTCAATCCATGCACAGGTTGAACCGTGGTAATATCTATATAAAATAGTTAAGGACTGCCCTCCGGTTTCATTCCGGAAAGCAGTCCTTTCGTTATGTCAATGTATGCAATCAGCTGATCTTGCCTTCACCCAGATCCGGTTCTGCGAAGAATTCAACGACCGGTGCATCATATCCGTCAGACTCGAAGACGATGATTTCGTTGTCGCCTTCGCGCAGCAGCGGTGCGGGGATGTAGAGCGTCTTCTGCGGACCGCGGTCGTTCCAGTAGCGTCCGATATTGAAGCCGTTGACCATGATGAAGCCCTTGTGGAAGCCGTCGAGGCGGATGAACGTATCGGCGGGTGCGCCGTCGATGGTCAGATGACCGCGCAGGAAGGCGGGCATGCCGTCAGATGCGGTATCAGCGGTGTATTCCAGTGCGGACAGATCGTCCATCGTCATCGAGGTCATATCCCAGCCGAAGTGGAACATCTGACCGAGGCGGATGCCGTCGTAGATACCCTTGCGGTCAAAGAGCTTGGGACCGTAGTTGACACGTCCGCAGTTTTCCACAAGGATGTCGATTTTTTGTGTTTCTCCCTTGCCGAGCTTGACCTTGACCTCATCCATTCTGCCGGAGCGTTCACGGATGCCGACCAGCTTGCCGTCAAGATAGATGTGTGCGCGGTCGTGGACGTGACCGAGGACGAGCGGAAGTTCTTCCATCGGACCGAAGAATTCGGAGGAGTATAGGATATAGCCGAAGTCCTGACCGATCTCTTCCATGGACTTGGGAGCGGCGGCGTGCGTGACGGTACCGATCTTATCAAGATTGTCAAACAGCGGTGCGCGCTCGGTCAGCGTGAGCTTGCCGTAAGCAGCCTTGGGCAGATTTGCAACGTCCAGTTCAGGCATGACGCCGGTTGCCTTTGCGATGCGGTCACGGACGGCAAAGTAAGCAGGGGTCAGATCGCCCGATTCGGAGACAGGCGAGCAGTAGTCGTAGGAGGTGACGGTCGGCTGATAACCGCCGGAGTGGTTGGCACCGTTGGTGAAGCCGAAGTTCGTGCCGCCGTGGAACATATAGAAGTTGAACGATGCGCCCATATCGAGCATCGGGACAATGGAGTCCGCAAGCTCTTCCGCGTCGCGGATGTGGTGGTGTTCGCCCCAGTGGTCGAACCAGCCGCACCAGTATTCGCCGCACATCGTCGGCTGACCGGGACGGAAGTCATTAAGCACCTTGAACGCGCCGACAGGGTCGGAACCGAAGTTGGCGACACACGGATATTCCGGAATCGTACCGCCGGTCAGCATCCAGTAGCAGGGACCGTCGGAGGTGTACAGCTGGCAGTCCATGCCGTATTCCTTGTAAATGTCGGCGACTGCATGGAGATAGTCCTTATCATTGCCGTAGGAGCCGTATTCGTTTTCGATCTGGACCATGATGATGCGTCCGCCGTTGGTGATCAGATACGGGCGGATGCGGGTGAGCAGCTCGCGGTAGTACGGGCGAACCTTTTCCAGATACAGAGGATCGTTGCAGCGCAGTGCCATGTTCGGGTAGGACAGCAGCCACGACGGCAGACCGCCGAATTCGTGCTCTGCGCAGATGTACGGACCGGGACGGACGATGACGTAAAGACCCAGCTTCTGCGCGGTTTCGATGTACTTGACGATATCGAGATTGCCTGTGAAGTCAAAGGTGCCTTCCTTGCGCTCATGCAGGTTCCACGGGACGTATGTTTCGACCGTGTTGAAGCCGCAGGCGCGGAGCTTCTTTAAGCGGTCTTCCCAGTATTCGGGAACGATACGCCAGTAATGCATGGCGCCCGACAGGACGACAAAGGGCTTGCCGTCGAGGACAAAGTCTTTTCCGTTGAAGGTAAATGTGCTCATGATATTGATTCCTTTCGTGTGGGATTTTTGGGTGGGGTTGATTGATTTTTAGGTGTGGGTGGATTGGGATTGGGTGGCGCTTTCGGTTGAGGTATCAGGTGATGGTGCGCACTTGAGCCTTCCCTGGTGAGGGAAGGTGTCAAATTCCAAACTGGAATTTGACGGATGAGTCGTTCTCTTGTAACTTTTCTGTGTAGATGTTTCTTCGAATTATTATTTGAGAATTACGTTTCTTCTCGTTGCCATACGTCGTACAGACTTGCCGCCGTGATGACGACTCATCCGTCACGCTGCGCGTGCCACCTTCCCTCACCAGGGAAGGCTTGGACGCTGCCTTCGGCATCTTCGGGAACCTTTATAAGTTATTTATACGGATTCTGAAGCCCATAAATGCCCTTGACGGCATCGTACAGGCGGCAGTAGCGCTCGTAATGAACGGCGTATTTGTCGTGCATGGCGGGACTTGGCAGATAGGTATCCTTGATGCGGACGAGTGCTTCCGACGCTTCGTAAAGATCCTTGTAATAGCCGCCTGCAACCGCACCGAGCATGATGCATCCGACGGCACCTGCCTCGGGGTTCTCAAGCGTATGGACGGGCAGACCTGTGATATCCGCCTTGATCTGCATCCAGATGGGAGAGCGGGAGCCGCCGCCGGTTGCGTTCAGCGCATCGACGGGAACACCGCCGGCACGGAGCATATCGAGATTCAGCCGCATTTCGTAGGTGATGCCTTCCATGACGGCTTTATAGAACTGGGAGCGCGGGGTATCGAGGGAAAGACCGACAACAGCACCGTGGGTTTCGGGGTCCATATACGGCGTTGCGGTACCGGCAAAGTGCGGCAGGACGAGAATGCCTGTGGGACCGACACAGCGTGCATCGGCGGCAAGCTCGGCATCGAGGAGCTTATAGGCGCTCGTATTCTGCTCGGCGGCAAGACGCTTGGCATCCAGACCGACGGTATCGCGGAACCACTGGACGAGTGCGCCGCCGCAGTAGCAGAACGCATAGGTGGCGTAAAGACCGTCGATGGCATGCGGTGCGCAGACGTAGCCGCGGTTGATTAAGGACATATCGGTAAACGGGCGGTCAAAGACGGGTGTTATGCACTCGACCGTACCCATGCCGTCGACCGACGTACCGGGCTTGAGTGCGCCCGCGCCGAGTGCCGCTGTGATCTGATCCTGTGCGCCCGTGATGATGCGCGTATCGTGATCGAGGTTCAGCTCCTCACAAAGAGACTTACGTACCGTGCCTGCGACCGTACCTGCGGAAACGGGTGTGGAGAAGATCGCGGGATCGATGCCGGCCGCGGAGAGCAGTTCGGTGTCCCACTTCTTGCCGACAACATCAAACGCCATCGTGCGGGAGGCAAGGGTATAGCTGATCTGCGATGCGCCGGAAAGTCTCCAGACGGCATAGTCCTCGATCAGATAAAAGTGGTGCATTTTTTCAAAAATTTCGGGAAGCTCGTTTTTGTACCACATGAGCTTTGGCAGTGTGTACATCATGTGCGGCTTCATGTACAGCGTCTGCATCAGTTTTTCGCGTCCGTACGATGCAATCAGCGCGTTTGTTTCCGCCTCACCGCGGTTGTCGGTGTAGAGGACAATGCCGTGCAGGACATTGCCGTCGATATCCACGGGAACACCTGCTTCGCCAAACGACGTGACGATGATTGCCTCAACGCGGTCACGTCCGTCGGTGTTTGCCTTGCAGTCGGCAGCACCGATTCTGATGACCTCGCGGATGCAGTCCCACATCACGTTTGCGTCGAGCTCATGTGCACCTGCGTCACGCTGTGCCGTATATTCGCGGTATGCGCCGGAGATGAATTTGCCGTCGGGCGAGCAGACAACGCTTTTGCATCCGCTCGTGCCGAGGTCAAGACCCATAATTGCCATAGTTGTTGTTCCTTTCTGATTTTGCCGGGATGGTTTGGGTTCGTTGTAGGGGCGATTCACGAATCGTCCGTTTTGTGTTGTTCTTTTCTATAGTATAACAGAAATTCTCTCAAAATGGAAGACATAAAAGAGAATTTCTGAAAAAATCGCATCACTTTTCCGCGCAGATTGGGAAATGCCTTGACAAATGGGGGTAAATCGGGTAAAATTATAGGTAGAGGATCCCTCCGAGAGAGAACTGGCACGCGGAGCGTGACTGAGGTAGTGGCGGTGTTATTCGATGAATGAACTGTTCGATTTTTCTCGCGATATTTTCCATGACTGATATGATGAATCACATGATTCACAAATATAAATTGAGGTGGCATTATGGAACAGAAAAATTATCAAATCCCGTCTCCGATCATTAACAACCGGGAAAACGACCTCTTAATGTCGTTGTCGGAAAAGTATGAAAAACTTACAACGCCAAGCGATATCGCTGTTGTATCAAAAAATTTGGTTACAAAAGTTGCGAAAAAGATTCCCGATCAGGTGAAAGTCGCAGGATATGCAGTCAAGGAAGCCATCACGGAAGCCGATGTATATAAACAAGCACTGGAGCATCTATCGAATGGATTCACGAAAATTGAAGAATTGGCTGCCGAACATACGGTTAGTTCGATTGCAGTTATTCAAAGATTAAAACTTATCGTTCCCGAAAATAACATTACAAAAATCGAAGAAGCTTGTCTTGCTCGAAGTTATGACATTCAAAGACTTGTCAATACTTATCGAAAAAGAGATATCAAAATAGCTTTTGCTGAGGGCGCAGGGACTGGTGCCGCAGGTTTTTGGGGATTGCCATTTAATTTGGTTTTGAGTACATTTCTATATTTTCGTGCTGTTCAATCGGTCGCAATGTTCTACGGTTACAACATAAAAGAAGACCCTGACGAACTTGTTATTGCAAGCGAAGTTTTCTCTATGGCATTGAGTCCGACTCAAAAAGGGTCGCAAACGGAGCTTGGGGGAACAATTACAAAAATACTAATGGTTTCTGAATTGCAAACCGTGCGACAGTTAGCAAGTAAATCTTGGCAAGAAATGGCAGAGCATGGCGGTATTGCATTATTGATAACGCAAATGCGGGCTTTGGCGAATGCATCTGCGAGAAAGGCTCTTGCAAAAGCAGGGAAAAAGGGATTGGAAAACAGCTTATTTACAAATACATTCAAACAACTTGGAGCAAAATTCACACAAAAGAACGTAAAAAGAATGATACCCTACGTATCAGGTGTTATTGGAGCTTTTGTTGATTCTTCTCAAATGAATAAAGTTATCGAATATGCTGATGTTTTCTACCACAAACGGTTTCTTGTTGAAAAAGGAACACGAATCAATTATTTGGTTAATAGTGAGCAAGTGATAACCGATGCCGAATTTGAATTAAAAACCTAAATATGCACCCCATAGGCAAGGCACATTAAAGTTCGGGACAGTCGGGGACGCCTGTCCCTACAATCAGAGAAGCGTCTGCGTATCCCATGATCGGCATCGAAGCTTTATGTTTCGGGCGATTCGTGAATCGCCCCTACATCAAATTTGGAAACCTTAAAAAGCAAATCCAAACAAATCCATATAAAGGAGAACCCCCATGAAATTTTACCAGAACTGGCAGGGCGCGCTGCTTGCGTCCTCGGATGTCAATGACATCATCAAATCATTCCCGGCGGAAGTCCCGGGCAATCTGCAGTATGACCTTGCGGTTGCGGAGGGCATTGCGGACACGCTGATGTATTCCACAACGGCACAGCGCTTCCTCGAAGTCGAAGACAACTTCTGGAAGTACGAAACCAAGCTTGACTACAAGGTCGAAGCCGGCGAGCGTGCCATCTTTGTTGCCGAGGGTATTGACTACATTTTTGACATCATCATCGACGGCAAGTGCGTTTACTCCCACGAGGGTATGTACACCAAGACCGAAATCGATCTGACCGACATCGCAGCGCCCGGCTCGACGCTCGTTGTCCGCGTTCACCCGCATCCCAAGCTGCCCGGTGAGTTTGCAACGCCCAGAGAACTGGCAGCACAGTCCTGCAAGCCGCCGTCCACCTATGAGTGGGACTGGAACCCCAGACTCATCATCTCCGGTATCTGGAAGCCGTGTTATGTCGAGACGAGAACGAAGGGCTACATCCGCAACTGCGAGCCGTTCTACACACTCAATCCCGCACGCACGACTGCGGTTCTCTCCTTTGAGACCGACTGCGATCTGCCCGTCACCTATACCGTCACCGATCCCGACGGCAACGTCGTTTACGAAGGCGACAAGCCCAACTGCGTCATTGAAAACGTCAAGCTTTGGTGGTGCAACGGTCAGGGTGCGCCCAACCTCTACACCTATACTGCCAAGAACGCAGAACATGAATATACCGGCCGCATCGGCTTCCGTACCGTCAAGCTCGTCATGAACGGCGGCGGTGCTGACCACGAGCCGAGAAGCTTCCCCAAGGGTCGTTATCCCGTGCCGATCACGGTTGAACTGAACGGCCGCCGCATCTTTGCCAAGGGCTCCAACTGGGTCAATCCCGAGCTGTTCTTCGGTCGCATCACCGACGAGCGCTACTATGAACAGCTGATCGCGGCAAAGGAAGCAAACATGAACATCCTCCGTCTGTGGGGCGGTTCCGGCTTCAAGAAGCGTGCATTCTACGAATACTGCGACGAAATGGGTATCATGGTCTGGCAGGAATTTGTCCTTGCCTGCAACAACTATGTCGGTACGCCGAAGTACCTGGCTGTTCTCGAGCAGGAAGCGACTGCCGCCATCAAGGAACTGCGCCGTCATCCGTCCATCATCATGTGGTGCGGCGGCAACGAGCTGTTCAACGACTGGTCGTGCATGGATGACCAGTCTCACGCACTGCGTCTCTTAAACAAGCTCTGCTATGAGCTCGACTTTGAGCGTCCTTACATCATGACCTCTCCTCTGCAGGGTATGCTCCACGGCTGTTACGTCTTTGAGTTTGAAGGACAGCAGGTCTTCCAGATGTTCCAGAACGCAAAGGGTACTGCTTACTCCGAATTCGGCGTTCCGTCTGCCGCAAATGTGGAGAATCTCCGCAAGATCATCCCCGAGGACGAGCTGTTCCCGATCGAGAAGTCCAAGTCCTGGGTCTATCACCACGGCTTCAAGGCATGGTCGGAAGAACGCTGGCTGTGCATGGACATCTTCCGCAAGTATTTCGGCGAACCCTCCTGTCTGGAAGACGTTGTCGAGGGTACGCAGTGGATGCAGTGTGAAGGCTACAAGGCGATCTTTGAAGAAGCACGCCGTCAGTGGCCGTACTGCTCGATGGCGGTCAACTGGTGCTACAACGAACCGTGGCTGTCTGCGGCAAACAACTGCCTGCTCACCTATCCGTCCGAGAAGAAGCCGGCGTACTACTCTGTCCGTGACTCTCTGCGCAACTCCATTCCGACGGCACGTGTGCCGAAGTTTGACTGGAAGGCAGGAGAAAACTTCAACTTTGAGCTGTGGTACTTAAACGACGCACCCGAAGCCGTTTCCGATACCGTCCGTGCAACGCTGACCATTGGCGATCAGGTGATCGAGCTTGCAAACTGGGAGACCGGTGAAGTTGCGGCATGTGCCAACAAGCAGGGCGCGAAGATCGTCCGTGAACTGCCGTGGGTGGATGCAAAGGATATGGTCCTGACGCTGGAAAGCGCGAATGGCAATACCAATGCGTACAGACTGATGTATAAGAAGTGATTTTTGAACTTGCGATGACGGATTTGATTGAAAATTAAGGTGATGGACGCACCACCAAAACCTTCTCCCAGGA
This sequence comes from Clostridia bacterium, assembly GCA_017558715.1. GTDB lineage: Bacteria > Bacillota > Clostridia > Oscillospirales > CAG-272 > RGIG3925. The sequence goes on from JAFYTT010000397.1 coordinate 10,149, forward strand.
GAAGGCTTGGATGCGCGCACCGTCATCCGTATCCGTTACCCGCAATCGTCATTGTCCAATACAATTTCAAAAGAAAGGACTCTCACCATGC